>JASHQP010000554.1 GCA_030039095.1 Streptosporangiaceae bacterium | reverse complement strand
ATGGTCGTGCTCGGCCTGGTCACCACCAAGCGGGGCGGGCTGGAGTCCAAGGACGCGCTGAAGCGGCGGATCGACGAGGCCGCCAAGTACGTGCCGCTGGACCAGCTGTGCCTGTCCCCGCAGTGCGGCTTCTCCTCCACCGTCGAGGGCAACGTCGTCAGCTACGACCAGGAGGTGGCCAAGCTCCGGCTGATCGTAGAGACCGCCCGAGACGTCTGGGGCTGACCCCACACCGACGACAAACGCTCGCCGACGACAAAGGAGCCGCCGATGACCGCGACCGAGCCCGTGCTGAGCGACGCCGTGCCCGCGGCACAGACCGAGGCCGGCGAGACAGCCGGCGAGATCGTGATCGGGACGGCCGGGGTCACCCCGGCCGACGTGCTGGAGGTCGCCAGGCGCGACGCACCGGTCCGGCTGGCGGCGGCGGCGCTGGACGCGATGGCCGCCTCGCGCAGCGTCGTCGACGACCTCGCCGCGGCGCCCACGCCCGCCTACGGCATCTCGACCGGGTTCGGGGCGCTCGCCACCCGGCACATCAGCCCGGACCTGCGCGCGAAGCTGCAGCTCAGCCTCATCCGGTCGCACGCGGCCGGCGCCGGGGACCCGGTCGAGCGGGAGGTCGTCCGGGCGCTCATGTTCCTGCGGTGCAAGACGCTCGCGTCCGGCCGGACCGGCGTCAGGCCGGTGGTGGCCGAGACGCTCGCGGCCATGCTGAACGCCGGCATCACCCCGGTGGTGCCGGAGCACGGGTCGCTCGGCTGCAGCGGCGACCTCGCCCCGCTCGCGCACTGCGCGCTCGTGCTCCTCGGCGAGGGCGAGGCGATGACGAGGGAGGGTGAGCGGGTGTCCGGCGCGGCGGCCCTCGACCGCGCCGGGATCACGCCGGTCGCCCTGGAGGCGAAGGAGGGGCTGGCGCTCATCAACGGCACCGACGGCATGCTCGGCATGCTGATCATGGCCTGCGCCGACCTCGCCGCGCTGTGCACGGCGGCCGACGTCATCGCCGCGATGAGCGTCGAGGCGCTGCTGGGCACCGACCAGGTGTTCCTGCCCGAGCTGCACCTGCCGCTGCGGCCGCATCCCGGCCAGGCGGCCAGCGCGGACAACATGCTGCGGGTGCTGGCCGGCTCGCAGATCGTCGCCTCGCACCGTGAGGGCGACACCCGGGTGCAGGACGCGTACTCGCTGCGCTGCGCCCCGCAGGTCACCGGGGCGGTGCGGGACACGGTGGCGCACGCCGAGACCGTGGCGGCGCGGGAACTCGCCGCCGCGATCGACAACCCGGTCGTGCTGGCCGACGGCCGGGTGACCTCGAACGGGAACTTCCACGGCGCGCCCGTCGCCTACGTGCTCGACTTCCTCGCGATCGCGGCCGCCGATCTGGGCTCGATGGCGGAACGGCGCACCGACCGGCTGCTGGACCCGGCGCGCTCGGGCGGCCTGCCGCCGTTCCTGGCGGACGACCCCGGCGTGGACTCCGGCCTGATGATCGCGCAGTACACCCAGGCCGCGATGGTCGCCGAGAACAAGCGGCTGGCCGCCCCGGCCAGCGTGGACTCGATCCCGAGTTCGGCGATGCAGGAGGATCACGTGTCGATGGGCTGGGGCGCGGCGCGCAAGCTGCGCTCCTCGGTCGCGAACCTGCGCCGGATCCTGGCCATTGAGCTGGTCGCCGCCGCTCGCGGCATCGACCTGCGGGCCCCGCTGCAGCCCTCGCGGGCCACCGCTGCCGCCGTCGCCGAGCTGCGCACTGCCGTGCCGGGCCCGGGCGCCGACCGGTTCCTGGCGCCGGAGCTCGCCGCCGCCGAGGACCTGCTCCGCAGCGGAAGGCTCGCCGCAGCCGTGTCCGCCGCCGGCGGCGAACTGCGGTGAGGTGGGATGCCGGCCCTGCCCGCCGGCGACTGGTCACTGGCCCGCCGACGCCGGCAGCCAGCCCCAAGGGTGAGTGCCCCAGTGCGGCGCATGGACCTGGCCAGCGCGGAGCGTCTGCACGGGAACGAGGCCGTAGCCCCCACGGAACGCCCGGCCCGTGGTGTCGGTGAAGCTGAAGTCTCCTTCGGACAGCTCCAGGATCGTGACATCGGCGTCCCTGCCGACCGCGAGCGCGCCGATCTCGTCGGCCATGCCCAGGACCCTGGCCGGGTTGGCCGTCGTCATCCGCACCACGTCGGGGAGGCTGTACCCGATGGCCATGAACTTGGCCATGCACTCCAGCAGGCTGTGGAAGGTCTGTCCGAGGGCCGTCAGGTCGCTGCTGATCGTGTCGGGGTGCAGCCCGAGCTGGGCCTGCCGGCTGGCGACTTCGTAGCCGAAGTTGCCCCGGCCTAGCGCCGAGTCGAGCACGACACCGTTCGCACGGGCCTCCGCAACCTCGGGGTATGGATGGCCGGAGGAGTCGAGCACCCGCCCGGCGTTCGGCGTGCACAAATGGGTCAGGATGTCGCCGGGCTCCATCGTCTGGAGCAGGAACCTGGTCAGCTGCCCGGATCGCTTCGCCGCTTCCTCGGTCGTGGCGGTGAAGTCGCCGATGTGCACCATAAGGGGGACGCTGTGGTACCTGGCTGCCTGCCTGGACGCCCTGATCACTTCCTCGCCGAGCTCGGCCATGGCCGGGCCCACCAGCCGGAGCTTGACGCCGGCAATCAGGCCGGGGTTGTGCTCCGCGCATGACTCGAGCGCGGCACGGTCGATGTCGTCCAGGCTGGCGACGTCCGCCGGGCCGGGCATCGTGTGCGCGTGGCTGCCGATGTTGACGTAGGTGATCACCCGGGTGGCGGTTCTCGGCAGAATGTGCGCCGGGAATACCCCGATGTTCGCCACGCCGACCGAGCCGCAGTCCACAACCGTGGTGACCCCGGACCGCACGCCAATGACGTCGGGGTCACAGCATCCCATCCCGACGCCTTCGGTGACCGCACCGTGCGCCACATGGGTATGCAGGTCGATCAGCCCGGGCACGACGTGCCGGCCCGGCCCGCGTATCTCCATCACCCGCGCCGCATCCGCGGCTGAGATGTCCCCGGCGATCCGCGCGATCTTGCCACCGCTGATCGCGATGTCCAGCACTTCGTCCAGCCCCTGGCCGGGGTCCAGCACGTGGCCGCCCTTGATCACCAGGTCATACGTCATGCCGTCACGCCTCCATCACTTGCCCGAGAGTTGCCTGCTTGCAAGCGCCGCGCCCTCGGACATGGCCCGCAGCTTGGCCCAGACGATGTCCTCGTGGCCGACCCGGGAGCCGATGCCGCAGTCCGTCCCGGCCTGCAGGCTCTCCTTCCCCACGACGCTGGCGAAGTTCACCAGGCGCTCGGCGATGAGCTCGGGGTGCTCGACCAGATCGGTCGCGTGGGAGACGACGCCTGGGACCAGGATCTTGCCGTCGGGGAGCTTGACGTCGTCCCAGACGCGCCATTCATGGGCGTGCCGGACGTTGCCGGCTTCGACCGAGTAGGCCTGCGCGTTGATGCTCAGGAGATGGCCGGCGATGTGAGCCAGGCCGATGTCGGTGACATGCGGCCGGTGCCCGGATCCCCAGCACACATGGAACCGCACCCGCTCCTCCGGCAGGCCCTCCAGCGCGTGGTTGATGATCTCGACGCAGAAGGCCAGGTACCTGTGGTACTGGTCGACGTCCCAGTCCGGGTAGAACTGCCAGGAGGTTGCGAACTCGGGCTCATCGATCTGCACGATCAGCCCGGCGTCGGTGATCGCCTTGTACTCTTCGCGCACGCACTCGGCCACGGCGGTCATGTACTCGTCCTCGCTGGCGTAATACTCGTTGCGGGCGCCCGCACCCAGGCTGAGCGGGCCGAGCGCGGCAACGAACCCCTCGACCTGGTCGGTGTCCCTCCCCTCCAGCGCCATGGTCAGCGCGTCCACGTCTGCCTTGATCGCGGCGTGCCCGGTATAAGCGACCGGGCCCGTGCACACCCGTTCGGTCGTCGGCTCCGGCGGCGCTCCCGGCGTGAAGAAGCCGGGCCGGACCGGGCCGCCGGATCCCGACAGCCACAGGCCGGACTCGTAGACCCCCGGGAACATCCGCCGCTCACGCGCTGCCACGCCTTCCCGCTTCCGCGGCTGCGCGGGGTCGACCGGCAGCACCTCCCACCCGGCCACCCGCTGGTGGATGTACCCGGCATAGCTGCCGCCGCCGGCCGCTTTGACGTATTCGCCGTCGTTGACAACGTCCACGCCGCACTCGATCTGGCGGTCCACCACGCCCCGCACCGCGGCCGGCAACTGCCCGGCCACCTCGGCGGTTACCACGGCACCCTGGCGCAGCAGTTCGTCGAACGGCTTCGGCCGGGGCAGGTTTCCGCCGTGCGTCACCCGGATCCGGTCGGTGCTCAGCTTCATCTGCCCGCATTCCTTCCTGTCCGCTGCGTTTCCCGTGGGCCGGCCTGGCCGTCGCGGCGGGTGAACTTCTGGATCTGGTGAGCACCGCACTCGGCCGGGTCCAGGCCGTTGGCCCGGATGCCGAACGTGTAAGTGACCTCGCAGACGTACACGTCGCCGCGCGAGTCGACGGCGATGCCGTGCGGCGCGACGAAGCAGCCTGGTGCGGCACGGTTGATCGTGCTGGCGCCCCACCGGGCGACGATGGACCCGTACCGGTCGTAGATCGTGACCCGGCCCGGCCGGTCCTCGCGCATGAACCCGTGCGTGAACGAGCCCTTGCCCTTGGGCCGCCACAGCTCGGCCACGTACGCGTAACCGGCGGGGTCGACGGCGATCTGGCACGGCCGCTGCACGTCGGTCCACTCGGTGAGGTAGCCGCCGCCGGCGTCGAAGACCTGGATGCGGTCGTTTTCCCGGTCGCAGACGTACACCCGCCCGTCCGGGCCGATCGCGATGCCGTGCGGCAGGTGGAACTCCCCTGGCCCGATGCCCACGTCGCCCCAGGACGAGAGCAGCTCTCCGGTCGGCGCGAACACGTGCACGCGGCAGTTCCCGTAGCCGTCGGCGACGTAGATGCGGCCGTCCGCCGCGACGGCAAGGTTCGTGCAGCCGTTGAACGGCGGACCAGGCCGCTTGACCGTTTCCACGTTGTGCACGATGAACGGCACGCCCTGCTGGTGGCCGGTGTCGGCCGGCTCGCCCGGCCGGCCCAGCGTCATCAGCGGCTTGCCGTCCGGTGAGAATTTGCGCACCGAGTGGTCGCCGTTGTCCACGGTGTACACCGCGTCGTCCGGGCCCACGGTCAGCCCGTGCGGGTTGGTGAAGGCACCGCCGCCCCAGGCGGTGATGAACGAGCCGTCGGACTCGTACACGAGGAGGTTCGAGTCATGCCTGGTGAGCACGTACACGCGGTCGTGCGAGTCGACGCCCACCGCCGACACGTCCTTGTGCGTTATCCCGGCAGGAAGCTGTTCCCAGTGGGCGTCGACGTCGTAGCTGAACTCGGTCGTCACGGCGTGTCCTTGCGCTCGGCGGCCTGGTCAGCGTGCGGGGCGGGCTGCGTGACGCCCCTCGGCGCGAGAGCATCGGCATCCGTGACCACGTTGATCACGGCCGGCCCGCTGGCCGCCAGCGCCTGCTCCAGCGCCCCCTCGAAGTCCGATGCCTTCCTGACCGTCAGCCCCAGCACACCCATGGACCCTGCCACCTGGGCGAAGTCTGTCTCCTTGAAGCGCCAGAGCTCACCGTGCCTGCCACGCAGCGAGCCGCCATACGCCGCGCTGTAGACGTGGATCTCCTGGTTCAGCGAGCTGTTGTTGTTGACCACGACGACCGCTGGGATCTGCCACCGGGCCGCGGTTTCGAGTTCGCCGACGTGGTACCAGAGCCCGCCGTCGCCGGTGAACAGGATCACGGGCCGGCCGGGCTGGGCGACCTGGGCGCCGATCGCGGCCGGCAGTCCCCATCCCAGCGATCCCGCGGCCCTGATGTAGCCCTGGCCGGGCTGGTTCAGGTCGATCATGCCGCCGGTCCACATGCCGGAGTGGCCGGTGTCGGATACCAGCAGGGCGTCGTCCGGCAGGTGCCGGGTAATTTCGGCCGACAGCCGCTCCGGCCGGATCGGGACCTGGTCTGAGGTCATCGCGTCATGCATCCAGCCCCGCCACGACCGAACCAGCTGCTGGGCACGCCGCGCCCAGGCCGAGTGGCCGCCAGGCTCCCCGCCGAGCGCGGCGGCGAGATCGGCCAGGCCAAGCTTGGCGTCGGCCAGCACGCCGAGCGTGTCCGGGTAGTGCCGGCCGATCTCGGCGGGGTCTATGTCCAGCTGGACGACCCTGACCGACAGCGGCGGCACCTGCCAGTTCATCGTGACCTGGTTGCCGGTCTTGCTGCCGACGTACATCACCAGGTCCGCCTCGAGCAACGCGTGGTTCGCGCTCGCCCTGGAGTACAGGCCAGGCACGCCAACGTTGAGCGGGTGGTCGCCGGGCAGCACGTCCTTGGCGTTCAGGGACGTCGCGACCGGCACATCCAGGCGCTCGGCGAGCATGCGCAGTTCGGCCTGGGCGCCGGACGCGCGCACACCCCCGCCCGCCACGATGACCGGACGGCTGGCCTCGCGCAGCAGCCTTGCCGCCGCGGCAACCGACTCTGCCGCCGGGCGGGCGCGCAGCCCGGGCACGGTCACCGGCCGGGCCACCGGGACTGTCGCGTCGGTTTCGGTGTTCTCCACTCCCTCGCCGCAGTGCCCATCGACCTCCAGGTGCACGGGGCCCGGCTTGCCGGTGGTGGCGGTCGCGAAGGCGTGCGCGAGCAGGTCGGGCAGCCGGCCGGCGTCGGTGACCTGCGCGCTGAGCTTCGTCACGGGCTTGAACAGCGGGAAGTCCTCGATCTCCTGGTAATAGTTGCGGCCGCGGCTCGAGTTGTATGGCCCCCCCGTCAGTGCCAGCACCGGTGAGCAGCCGAGGAACGGGTCCCGCATCCCGGCCGCCAGGTTCGCGGCACCCACGGTCTGCGCCATGCACACGCCGGGCCGGCCGCTGGCGCGGGCATAGCCGTCTGCCATGTACACGGCCGCCTTCTCGCCGTGCGTGAGAATGCGCCGGATGCCGGTCCGCGCCTCCATCTCGTAGAGCGTCCTGCTCAAGATCGTCGGGACGAAGAACACGGCCGTGACCCCGTAGGCGTCCAGCGCCCGCGCCAGGTACTCGGCCCCGCTGATCTTCGGCTCTGCCATCTCTCTCTCCTGCACGGACGTCGGGCGGATGGGCGATCTCTGATGCGCGGCGGGGCCGGGCTTCCCGCTCACCGGGCGCGGGCCGCGGATCGTCACGTGCCGCTCCCCGGCGCGGCAGCTTCATCGGCCGGCAACGCCTGCTGCCCGACATAGCTGGCGAACAGGATCGCCGGAGCCTGCAGCAGCCGCGCAGCGGTCTCGTGCAGCACGATGTCGCCGTGCGACAGCACATAGCAGCGATCCGCGATCTCGGTGGCCAGTTGCACGTGCTGCTCGACCAGCAGGACGGCGCAGCCACTGTCCTGGGCGTACGTGCGCACCACCGGCAGCAGCCGCTCCACGAGCATGGGCGCGAGCCCGAGACTCAGCTCGTCGAGCAGCAGCAGCCTGGGGCGTCGGGCCAGCGCCCGGCCGACCGCGAGCATCTGCTGTTCACCGCCGGACAGCAGCCCGGCGCGGCGGCCGGTGAGAGGCTGGAGCGCGGGAAAGTACTCGTAGACGATCGCGGGGTCCAGACGCTCGCCGCGGTAGCCGAGCCTGAGGTGCTCGGCCACGGTCAGGCCGAAGAATATGCCGCGTCCCTCCGGCACGTGCGCGATCCCGGCACGGGCGCGCGAGGTCGGCGACTGCCTGGCCAGATCCCTGCCCTCGTAGACCACCCGGCCGCGCGTCGGGTGCACCAGGCCGGAGATGGCGCGCAGCGTCGTGGTCTTGCCGGCCCCGTTCGGGCCGAACAGCGCGACCACCTCGCCGCTGCCGACCGTGATGCTGATGTGCCTGATGACCTCGGCGCCGTTGTAGCCGGCCGACAGGTCGTCGATCTCGAGCATCTGGCCGGTCACTTGTCCTCCCCCAGCGCCCCCGACGGCACCTGGCCGCCCGCCGCGCCGCCGAGGTAGGCGGCCAGCACCTGCGGGTCATTGCGCACCTCGGCGGGCGCGCCGTGCGCCAGCAGGCGGCCGAAGTCGAGCACGTACACGTTGTCGCAGATGGTCAGCACAAGGCCCATGTCGTGGTCGACGAGGAGCATGGACACCCCCTCGTCCACCACCCGGCGCAGCCGCCGGCCGAGGTCGAGGCTCTCCGACGTGTCCAGGCCCGAGGCCGGCTCGTCCAGGAGGATCAGGTTCGACTCCCCGGCGAGCGCGCGGGCGACGCCGACCAGCTTGCGCTTGCCCTGGGGCAGCTCGCCCGGCATCCGGTCGACGAACTCCTCGAGCTCGAGGACCCGGATCGCGTTGTCGACCCTGGCCTCGGCGCGCCGGTTCCGGCCCAGCACCACTTCCCTGAACGAACCGACCAGCGTCGGCCGCCGCGCCGCCACCACCAGGTTCTCGTGCACGGTCAGGTCGTCGAACAGCTCGATGGTCTGCCAGGTCCGGGCCAGGCCGAGCCTGGCCCGGACATGCGGGGGCGCCCCGGAAATGTCCTGCCCGCCGAACAGCACCTGGCCGCCGGCGGGTACGAACCCGGTCACTGCGTCGATGAACGTCGTCTTGCCGGCCCCGTTCGGGCCGATGAGCCCGACGAGCTGGCCGGCCGGCACTTCAATGTCGACGCCCGCCAGCGCACGGACCGAGCCGAAGTTCACGCAGACACCACTGGCCTGCAGCAAAGCCGTCATGACGCCACCTTCGCCTCGCCGACGCTGTCCGCCGGCTCGGGGGTCTGCGGCGGGCCGCCCCGCCCGCGCAGCGGCAGCGAGATGCGCAGGGGTCTGTCGCCGTAGAACAGCCCGGTCGCCACCCCCTGCGGCTGCTGCACCAGCGTGAGGACCAGCAGCAGCCCGCCGACCAGCGTGAACCACTCGCCCTGCAGCCCGAACCAGTCCTGCAGCGCGTAGGCGAAGATGCCGCCGATGAAGATGAGCCCGCCCCAGACCGCGCCCGCCACGGTGGTGATGCCGGAGATGTAGGCAAAGGCGATCAGCGCCAGCGCCGTGAACGTGTCGTAGCTGTCCGCGGTGATGGACGCGTACTGGTAGGCCAGCAGCACCCCGCCCACACCCGCGATCGCGGCCGACAGCGCGAAGCCGAGCAGCTTGGTGTAGCGCACGTCGATGCCCGCGGCCGCCGCCGCCCGCTCGTTCGCACGCACCGCCAGCATGTCCTGGCCGAGCGCGCTGCGCCGCAGGTTGCACACGAGCAGCCCGATCACCGCGAGCACGATGAGCACGAACCAGCCGAACAGCGGGCTCGGCTCGGGCCCGAACAGCCCGTGCAGGGATGCGTTCGGGCCGAAGTCGAAGCCCAGCAGCGAGGGGGCGGGCACCGGGGAGCCGGTGTAGCCGCCGCCCCAGCTGGTGTTCGCGAAGCCGAAGTCCTCGATGGCCACGGCGGCGGCCAGGGTCACCACCGCCAGGCTCACGCCGCGTACGCGCAGCGCCGGGATGCCGCAGACAAGCCCGAGCAGGGTCGCGACGATGATCCCCATGATCGGGGCCGCCGGGAAGCCGATGCCGAAGTTGATCGCGAAGTGCGAGACCGCGAAGCCCGCGGCACCGCCGAGCGCGAGCTGGACCACGGAGACCTGGCCAAGGTAGCCGGTGATGATCACCAGCGACAGCAGCAGGATCGCGGAAATGAGCGACACGATCAGGGCGGCGCGGAAGCCGCCGGGCAGCAGCGGCAGCGCGACCGCGGCCAGCGCGCCGTAGATCAGCGTGCTGCGCAACGGCGCCCTGGGCCTGGGGGCGATCGGGAGCCGCCGCTCGAGCACGTCCCCGCGGCCCGGGATCTTCCCGGCCCGGAAGAACATCGCCACCACCAGCACCAGGAAGATCAGCAGCTCCTGGACGCCGGGCAGCGGTATCCCGGGCCCGCCGTTGCTCGGGAACCAGGACAGCGTGGTGAGGTACAGCAGCAGCGACTCACCCATGCCGAGCAGGATGCCGGCCACGTACGTCACACCGAACGAGGTGAACCGCCCGAACATCGCCGCGGCCAGCCCGGGCACCACGAGCAGCGGCAGGGTCTGGCTGTCGAGCTGGGTCACCGACGCGGCGAGCAGGCCGATGACGCCCATCAGCACGCTCATCATCACGGTGTTCACCAGCGACAGCCAGTTCGGCGACAGACCCATGAACATGGCGTGCGCCTCGTTCTCCGCCGCCGCCCTGGTGGACAGCCCGAACCTGGTCCACCGGTAGAGCGCGATCAGCCCGGCAGCGATCACCAGCAGGATGCCGCCGATGATGAAGTTGTACACCGCCACCGGCGCGCCCGAGATGATCAGATTCTGGGTGGGCAGGATCGTCGGCTGCGGCCGCGAGGCCTGGCCGAAGGCCAGGATGACCGCCGCCTGGAGCGCCAGCAGCACCCCGAGCGCGGCGATCAGCTTGGCCAGCGGCGTCGCGGTCCGCTGCGGCCGGACCACGAGCAACTCGAATGCCACGCCCACGACCGCCGCGAAGATCAGTGTCATGATGACCGCGAGGACCGTGGGTATCGTGGCGAATTCCCCAGCCGTGATCGACCAGAAGAAGTAGCCGGCCAGCATCGCTATCGCACCGACCGCGAGATTGATCACCCCGCCGCCGCGGTAGCTCAGCACGACGCCCATCCCCACGCCCGCGATCAGGCCGCCGGAGCCGATCCCGAGCAACAGGAACGCTATGACCTCGGACACGCCATACCTGCCTACGACCGGGCCGCGAGGGTTTCCGGCGTGACGTTCTCCTCCTCGGTGACCTGCTTGATGACGAAGTCGAAGCTGCCGTGCCTGACGCCGTCCTGGTCGGTCGTGCAGGGCACCAGCAGGTCGGGGTGATAGAAGTCGTCGTCGGTGTTGCCCGGCTCGCCCTCGATGTACAGCTGGGTCGTTACCGGGCTGCTGACTCCCTGCACCCGGACGTGGATGTGCTTGGCCATTCGTGGCTGGTAGCAGCCGGGGATGATCGTGGTGACCTCGTACCGGCCGTCGGCGCCGGTCACCACGTAGCCGGTGTACCGGTAGCCGACCATGTCGTAGTTTCCGTGCGCGTCAGACGACCAGAAGTTGACGACCGCGCCGCTGATCGGCTTGCCTTCCGGGGTCAGCACCCGCCCGGTCAGCACGATCTCCGGCTTGTCGCCTGGCTCGAGCAGGCTGGACCGCCTCGGGGCGCCGAGCCGGAAGTACGGGCCCTCGATCTCCTGCGGGGTCTGCCTGAGCTCGCCCGGCTGCGGGGCCGGCGTCTCCGGGACTCCCGGCAGCTTGCCCGCCATCTTCCCCGGCACCCCGCTGCGCCGCGCTTCCCCGGCCCTCCCCTGCTCTTGCACCGTCATGATGTTCTCCTCTCACCGGCCGAAGACCCTCTGGGAGGCGATCGCGGCGCCTGCCGCTAGCGCCTCGAACTTCGCCCACATCACCTCCGGATGCGTGCGCCGGATGCCGGACGCCTGGGCGAAGCCGCAGTCGGCGCCGGCGATCACGTTCTCGGGGCCGACGATCCTGGCGAACCGCTCGATCCGCTGTGCGACCAGCCGCGGGTGCTCGACCGTGGTGGTGTGGTGGGTGATGACACCGGGGATGAGGATCCTCCCGGCCGGGAGCTTCGCCTGCTCCCAGATCTCCCACTCCCACTCGTGCCGCGGATTCGCGGCCTCGATGGAGTACGCGCCGGCCTTCACCTGGAGGATGAAGTCGATCAGCGCCTCCAGCGGAGCGTCGGCGACGTGCGGGACGTGCCAGCTGCCGAAGCAGACGTGGTAACGGACCCGGTCCTCGGGGATGCCACGCAGCGCGTGGTTGAGCGCGTCGATGCGCACCTGAGCCCAGCGCCGGTAGTTGTCCTCCCCGCCGGACGCCAGATGGTCGTACATGTTGGCCAGGACGGCGTCGTCCACCTGCAGGACGAAGCCGGCCTCGTGGACCGCCAGGTACTCCTCGCGCAGCGCGTCGGCTATCGCGAACGCATACTCCTCGTCCGTGGCGTAGTACTCGTTCACGCCCTGGTAGGCGGTGCTCGCCGGGGCGACGCTGGTGAAGAACACCTCCTGGCCGCCGGTCAGGCCGGAGGCGGCGGCCTTCAGGTTGGCGAGGTCCCGGTTCACCTGGTCGTGACCGATGTACTTGATCGGGCCGACGCATATCTCGGCGGGCGCGCCGGCCAGTGCGGGCAGTTCGTCGGTTTCGGTGAAGAAGCCCCGGAACCGGTCCCGGTCCCGGCCCAGCCAGTCCAGCGGCTTGATCACGTCGTCGCGGATCTCGAACCCGCTGATCCGGTCCAGCACGTACGCAGACCAGCTCGACTTGCCGTACTCGCCGTCGTTGACGACGTCGAGGCCGACGTCTGCCTGCTTGCGTACCACGTCGGCGACGGCCGCCGTGAGCGCGCGCTCGTAGTCCGCGCGCGTGCTCCCGGCCGCGTCGCGCGATGGCTCCTCGGTCAGCGTGCCCGGGCGGATGAGGCTGCCCGTGTGCGTGGTGAGGAATCTGGTCTGGCTCCGTTGCAAGGTTTTCTGCCTTTCTCCGAACCGGGGACACCCCCGCGAACCCCAGTACCGCTATGGCCACGCCGCTGGCAGCTCGGTGGCCCGCACCACCCAGCTCCGGTCGAGCGCATCCAGCCTGTCGGCCATGCCGACCGCGGCCAGCACGGCCTCCGCGTCCGCGCCCGGCTGCCGGGGCGGCCGCCCGACCCGGGCAGGCGTCGCGGAAAGCCGCGGCGAGATGCCCGGCATCGTGCAGCTTCCCGCGCCGGGCACCTCCTGGGTCACGCTCAGCCCGCGCGCCCGCACCACGTCGTCGGTCATCAGCTCCGCTATCGGCACCACGGCGTGGGCGGCGATGCCCGCGTCGGTGAGCCTGCCGACCAGCCCGACGGCGCATTCGCCCTTGAACGCGTCGGCGAGTTCATGCCCGAGAGCCGGGCCGGCGCGGCTGGCCAGGTCTGCCGAGCCAGTGATCTCGGCGAGCGCGGGCAGGTCGGCCGGGCGGGCGCCGAGGAAGAACCACCGGTCGCTGGCGCGGTAGAACCGCTGCAGCGGCCCTTCGCCGAGGGCCGCGTACCCACGCGGCTCGGACGGGACGTAGCCGGGGACGTCGAACATGAAGATGGCCTGATGGTAGGTCCCGGTCTGCGCGAGCGACCCGCTCACCAGCCCGCCCTCGCCGGTCTGCTGGCGGTGGTACAGCCCGAGCGCGATGGCGAACGCGCCGAGGATGCCGGTGCCGATGTCGACGATGTTGTAGGGGCCGAGCACCGACGGCAGCCCGGTGCGTTCCATGATCCCGGTCACCGCCTGACCCTGGCGCTCCCACCCCCGGCGGCCCTGCCACGGCCCGCCGAGGCCGTAGCAGCTGATCGACGCGTACACGACCCCGGGCCGGCGCGCGCGCACCTCCGCGTGACCGATCGCCAGGCGGTCGGCGGTGCCAGGGGAGAAGTTCTCCAGCACGACGTCTGCACGGTCCACCAGCCGCCAGTAGACCTCCTGGCCGGCCACGGTCGCGAGGTCGACCAGGATGGACTCCTTGCCGCGGTTCAGGTACCCGCCGACGCCGGCGTTCGGCGCGCTGACCTTCACCACGTCCGCGCCGAACTCGGACAGGATCCGCCCGCAGGTCGGCCCGGCGAGCGCGAGCCCGAGATCGAGCACCCGGATGCCGTCCAGCGGGCGGTCGAGACCGGGCTCTGGCCCGGGCCCGGTCTCCAGCGGCGGCGCATCCGCCACCTCCGCCAGCACCTCGAGCGTGTCCTGACCGGGCAGCCGGCGTGGCTCGACCTTCGGGTCGGGGAACGCGCCGAGCCAGACCGGCAGCCCCGCGCACCAGATCGGGCCGAGCTCGGGATCCTCGACCTGCGCCACGGCGTGGCTCAGCCTGGCGTGCTCGGTGCCGATCCACTCGGCCGGCGTGCGCACGAACCCGATGGCGGCGCCGGCCGCGTTCCCCAGGTCCTCCCACTGCAAGGCGGTGCGGGTGGCGAACTCCGCGCGCAGCCGCTCGTGCAGCCGCTCGTTCACCTCGGGGCTGGCGTTGGCGGCCAGGTCGAGCAGGTCGGCGTCGAAGCTGCCGAGCAGCCCGGCGGCGCGGGCGTACCAGGACAGATGCCGCGGGCTCGAGGTGTCGAACTGGACGAACCGGCCGTCGCTGCACCGGAACGTGCCCGCACCACGGCCGTGGATGCCACGCGGCGGACGCAGGCCCCGCTGGTCCGCGTACGCGCCGGAGTGCCCGATCAGCGTGAACATGGCGTCGAACAGCGGCACCTCGACCAGCTGGCCGCGGCCGGTTCGGCGCCGCGCGATCAGCGCCATCACGATGCTCACGCCCGCGAGGTAGGCGGCGAAGCTGGAGGCGAGCGGCAGCGCGGAGTACGTGGGCCGGCTCCAGTCCCAGCCGGGTGGCTCTTCGCCCACGCGCGGATGGCAGTTGTCCGTCGCCGCGGCGATGATGCCCTCGAAGCCGCGCAGCCGGGCACGCGGATCGTCGCGGCCGAAGCCCGGCATGGAGCACACGATCAGCCCGGGGCACTGCGACACCAGCGACTCGGGGGCCAGGCCGAGCCGCCCGAGCACGCCGGGCCGGAAGTTCTCGATCACGGCATCCGCCGAGGCAATCAGCCGCCGCGCGGCGTCGAGGTCGGCCGGCCGCTTCAGGTCGAGGATCACCCGGCGCTTGCCCCGGTTGAGGAACGCGTCGGCGACGCCACCCCAGCGCGGGCCGCCCGGCGGATCGACATGAATGACCTCGGCACCCTGGTCGGCGAGCAGCACGGCGGCAAGCGGGCCGGCCACATACTGGCCGAAGTCGATGACCCGCAGGCCGGTCAGCGGACCGCGCATGCTCCTCCTATCGCCCACCAGGGCACTGAGACATCGCTGCCCTGCACGTCCCGGATCAGGGCGGACTGGCCGCGGCCGCGTCCTCGAACTCGGTGTCCGGCAGCCCGTCGAGGTCGTCACCGGGAGTCAGGTACTGGCCGGAGAGCCGGTCGTAGCGGCCGGAGCCGAGCCGTGCGCAGAGCGTGGCACACGCGCGGAAGCCCGCGGTGCCGTCGGACCCTGCCTCCTTGCGGCTGGTCAGGTCGCCGACGAACCAGGGCACCCAGCGCTGGGCGTCCGGGTCGCTCATCGTCAGGTCGGAGATCCCGGTGAGCTCGTCGCCGGGGTGAACGGCGAAGGCGGACACGCCCGCGTCCCGGCCCTCGGCGGCCAGGAACTGGACCAGCCTTATCTGGGTGGCCTTCGCCACGGCATAACCGGACATGTACGGGGTGACCCTGGTGCCCCCGGCACTGGAGATCACGATCACCCGGCCGCCCTGACCCTGCACCATGGCGGGCACGAACGCGGAGATGCAGTGCATCGCCCCGAGCACGTGAACCTGCTGGGCGCTCCACCACCGGCCCGGGTCCACCAGCCAGGTGGGCCCGAACGGCCACGGCACCCCCGCGTTGTGGACGGCCAGGGTCACCGGCCCGAACTCCTTCTCGCCCGCAGCCCGCAGGCGCTGCACGTCCGGCAGCCTGGTCACGTCAGCCACCACGCCCAGCGCCATGCCGCCTGCCGCCTCGATCGACGTGACCGTGTCATCGATCTCCGGCTCGGTCCGCGAGGTCACGACCACCGCCGCCCCGGCGGCGGCCAGCCCCTCGGCGATCGCCCGGCCGAATCCCCGGCCGCTCCCGGTAACGACCGCCACCTGCCCGGAAAGCTCCTCCCGGTCCACCACCGCACTCACTGCAGGCCTTTGGGGATCACGAAGCCGGCCGGCGGCCCGATCCACCTGGCGATCGCCTTGAACACCCCCGGCGCGGTGTTCTGGAAGAACGACACCTCGTCGTTGCAGACCGCCGGCGCCTGCGGGAACGACCCGCAGACCAAGGTCGGTGCGCCCTGCGGCACCGGGCCCTTGAACGACTTGGCCAGCGCGTTCAGGTTGGCCGCCGTGATCGGCTTGCCGGCCCTGAGCAGATCGCCGTCCCACTTGGCGATGGTCAGGAACTGCGCGAACGAGTCGGCGGTCCAGGCATCCGCGGCGTACACAGCGTTGCCGAACTGGTCCGCGACCTTCTTGAAGGCCGCCAGGCTGGGATCCGACGCGTCGCCCGGCAGCGGGTTCGCGCTGGCGTAGTACCAGCCGACCGGCAGCGACCCGCCGTCGCCGGTGGCGGTCACCGTGGAATCGCACGGCACGTTGGCCAGCACCGGCGTGGTGATGTTGAGCTGCTCGAGCGCCTTGTAGATCGCGGAGCAGATCTGCGGGCTCGGCGAGTCGTTGATCACCAGGCCAGCCGTCGCTGCCCCGGACGCGATCACCGGTCCGGCAAGGTTCGTGGTGGTGGGGTCGAAGCCGACGACCTTCACCGGGACGTGCTCGTACTTCAGCGCCGCCTCGGTGATCTCGGCGTCGATGTTGCTGCCCGGAAGGTCCGGATAGATGATCGCCACGCTCTTGGAGTGCAGGTACTGCTTGATGAACGTCGCGAGGGGCGCCTCCACGTGTGTTGCGTCCCCGAAGAGGATGTAGCCGTTCTTGTACGTGGTGTCGACCGGGCTGACGGAGACGCCGAAGACGAGCACCTTGCCCGTCGGCGCGAGCGCGGACTCCATCGCCTCGTTGCCGATGGCGACCGCGCCCACCGAGACGGCCTGGACGCCGGAGTTGTTGGCCATCTCCTGGCCGCACTGCGCGGCGTTGGCGACAACATCCGGGATGAAGCAGGTGACGAGCTTCACCGGATGGCCGTCGATGCCGCCGGCGTCGGAGTTGATGAAGTCAGCCGCGATCTGCGCGCCGTTCGTCCACTCCGGGGCGATGTCCGCGCTGCCGCCCTGCTGATTGACCACGCCGATGTCGATGGGCGACAGCTTGGAGTTGGCCGCGCCCGAGTGCCCGCCGATGTACGCCATGTAGTCGCTGACCGGGTGGTAGTCACCGATGCCCGACGAGGACGCCGGCGTGGTCGCGGCGGGTTTGGCTGCGCTGCCCGGCGAGCTGCTCGAGGAACTGCATGCGGCCAGGGCCAGCGCGCAGGCCGCGACCAAACTCAGTACGCTAGCTGATCTTCGAACCTTCATCGGCTCTCCTAGAGACGCCGATGAAGGCACTCACGGGCGCCTGGCACGGCATCTGCCAGCTCGACTTCGGTGTTGCGCCTGCCCCGGCTCTCAGGGGATGCGCCAGGGCCGAGACCTCCGGTCGGTTTCGCGGACGCCCCGGCTGCCAATGTCGCGACAAACTTGCATGACACGCACAACGTAACCGGGTCTCGTCCGCGGAAAACAGGCTGCTTCCGGCAGGCGGAAGCCCCATGCAGCGGCGGGCCGGCCTGCGCGACCGCGCGGATCGGCCCGATCGCGTCAGCCACCCGGGATCTGCACGGCGGGACCGGAACCGCGGCTTCGCAGCGCGAAAAAGCCACTGGCCGCGAGCGCGGCGACCAGCACCGCGGCGCACACCACGGCGGCGGCGCTGTAGCCGGCGTCGCCCGGGAACACCCGGCCGCGCGGCAGGTACAGCACGAGCACCGTGGCGCTCAGCGTGCTGCCCAGCGAGTACGCGACCGTGCGCACCAGCTGGTAGAAGCTGATCGCGCTCCCGGTCTCCGCGGCCGGCACCCCGCCGGTGATCTGCAGCGGGTTGACCGCGTACACGCACCCGACTCCGAAGCCGTCCAGCGCCATGGCCGCCACGATCTGCCAGTACCCGCCGCGTGCCAGCAGGAAGGCGGCCATCGAGGCGATCAGCAGCACGCAGCTCGCCGCCACCACCACCTCCGCGGACGTGCGCCGGGCCAGCCGGCCGGCGACCCGCGACGCGGCGAAGCTGGCCAGCGAGAACGGCGTCAGCATCAGCCCGGCGACCACCACCGACGCGCCGAAGCCGTAGCCGGTGCCGGGCGGCGTCTGCACGTAGCGGACGATCAGCGAGCCCAGCGGGTAGAAGCCCACGGCCACCAGAAACGCGGTGACATTCGCGGCGAGCACGCTGCGGCGCCGCAGCAGCCGCAGGTCGATCAGCGGGCGGCGGGACCGCAGCTCGACGGCGGCCCACCCGGCGAGCAGCGCCACCGACGCCGCCGCGCAGCCAAGGCTCGCCGCCGACGCC
>JASHQP010000553.1 GCA_030039095.1 Streptosporangiaceae bacterium | reverse complement strand
CACGTCGACACCGCGGTCATGCCCCAGCGCACCGCCTTGCTCGCCGCACTCGTGGCCGAGCTCCTTCGGGCCGGCGGCGGCAGTGAGTGAGCTGGCGGCGCCGCCGCAGAGCCTGCCGGTCCTCGACGCGGCGGTCCAGGCGGCCGAGGCAGCGGCCCGGGCAAGCGGCGTGCGCGTCAGGGAACTGGCCGAGGTGGACGATCTGCAGCGGCTGTGCGCCCTGGTCGACGAGATCTGGCACCCCGAGCCGACCAACCCGCCGGTGACCGCCGAGTTCCTGCGCGCGCTCGCGTACGCGGGCAGCTACGTGGCCGCCGCGTTCGCCGGCGATGAGCTGGCGGGAGCGTGCGTCGGCTTCTTCGGCCCGCCCGCCAGCCGCGCCATGCATTCACACATAGCGGGTGTGTCACCGCGGATGCCCGGCCGGCACGTGGGGTTCGCGCTCAAGCTGCATCAGCGCGCGTGGGCCCTGGCCCGCGGCGTCTCCACGATCAGCTGGACGTTCGACCCGCTGGTGTGCCGCAACGCGTACTTCAACGTCACCAAGCTCGCGGCCTCGCCCGCCGAGTACCTGCCCGACTTCTACGGCGCGATGGATGACCTCATCAACGCGGGCGATGACAGCGACCGGCTGCTGGTGCACTGGGCGCTCACCGCGGATTCGGTCGCCCGCGCCAGCCGGGGAGCGGGTTCCGGCGCCGACGCGTCCCGGCTGCGCGCGGCGGGTGCCGCGGTGGCCCTGGATATCGACGCCGACGGGCTGCCGGCGATCCGCGACACCGACCCCCGGGCACCCACGGTGCTGGTGCGGGTGCCGCCCGACATCGAGACCGTCCGCCGTCACCGCGAGACGGTCGCGCGCCGCTGGCGGCACGCCGTGCGCCACGTCCTCGGCGGCTTGATGAGCGAAGGAGCCATGGTGGCCGGATTTGACCGTTCAGGCTGGTATGCCGTGCACAGGAAGGCTGCAGAATGAAGATCACTGGGGTCGAGCTTCGCCGGATCGCCATGCCGCTGGTCGCGCCGTTCCGGACGTCCTTCGGCACCGAATCGGCCCGGGACATCCTGCTCGTCCGCGTGGTCACCCCGGACGGCGAGGGCTGGGGCGAATGCGTGGCGATGAGCGACCCGCTGTACAGCTCGGAGTACGTCGACGGCGCCACCGAGGTGCTGACCCGGTTCTTCATCCCCGCGCTCGCGAGCCTGAACAACGCGAACGCGACAGCGGTTGGCGCGCTGCTCAGCCGGTTCCGCGGGCATCTGATGGCCAGGGCCGCGCTCGAAACCGCCGTGCTGGACGCGGAACTGCGCGCGGCCGGCCTTCCGCTCGCCCGTTACCTGGGTGCCACCCAGGACCGGGTCGCCTGCGGCGTGTCCGTGGGCATCATGGATTCGGTGCCGCAGCTGCTCGACGCCGTGGCCGGCTACCTGGACGAGGGTTATCAGCGGATCAAGCTGAAGATCGAGCAGGGCTGGGACGTCGAGCCGGTTCGCGCGGTCCGGGAGCGATTCGGTGACATCCTGCTGCAGGTGGACGCGAACGCGGCGTACACCCTGGCCGAGGCGCGGCAGCTGGCCAGGCTCGATCCGTTCGACCTGCTGCTCATCGAGCAGCCACTGGCGGAGGAGGACGTCCGCGGCCACGCCGAGCTGGCCCGCATGCTGCGCACGCCGATATGCCTGGACGAGTCGATCACGTCGGCGCGTGCGGCGGCCGACGCCATCGCGCTGGGCGCCTGCCGGATCGTCAACATCAAGCCCGGCCGGGTCGGCGGCTACCTGGAGGCCCGCCGGGTGCACGACGTCTGCGCCGCGCACGACGTCCCGGTCTGGTGCGGCGGCATGCTGGAGACCGGCATCGGCCGGGCGGCCAACCTGGCGCTGGCCGCGCTCCCGGGGTTCGTCCTGCCCGGCGACACCTCCGGGTCGTCGCGGTACTACCACCAGGACGTCACCCCGCCGTTCGTCCTCGACGACGGCCATCTGCCGGTTCCCGCCGGGCCCGGCATCGGCACCGAGCCCATTGCGGAGATCCTCGACTCGGTCACCACGAGCAAGCAGTGGCTGCCGAATTCCGGCGAGTGAACTGAACGCGGATATCGCGGCGGCGGTTTCGCCGGGGCACGTGCGTTGCTGCAGACCCAAGCCCAGGTGGCACTGCGCCGCGGAGACGACCCAGCCGCGCAAGCACTCCGGGGACTCTTCCTGGAAGTGCTCGCTGACGCGACCTCGCCGGCCGTTCAGATCTTCGCGACGTCGCCGGCGGCTGGGGGCATCGCGCCGACATCCACACGGCCGAAGCCGATTACCCGCCAGCCGACGCCCTGCTGATCCGCCCAGATGCCCGCGTCGCCTGGGCCGCGACCGGCGCCGAATCGGCCAGTACCGCCGCAGCCGCGTTGCGGCAAGCGCTCTCCTGCTGGTTCGGCACGCCGCGGTGACACGCCCGCCGCAGGCGCGAATGAGCGCCGGGATCCGGAGGCGAGGCGATGCGGCCGGAGCCGAGGTGCACCGGGTGCTGCTCGATGCCCTCGCCGCAAGCTCCGGCGGTCTTCTCGCGTGTGCAGGCTGCCCGCTCAGGTGGCGTTGTCGAGGGCTGCGGCGATGCGGTGGTGGGCTTGCCAGATTTGCTGGGGCAGGTGGGT
>JASHQP010000052.1 GCA_030039095.1 Streptosporangiaceae bacterium | reverse complement strand
CCCGCTGTCCGGCGGCGCCATGGGCTCGGACACGATCGGCGCCGCGCTGCGCGCCGCGGCCGCCGACGACGGCGCCCGCGCGATCCTGCTGCGCGTCAACAGCCCGGGCGGCTCGTACGTCGCCTCCGACACGATCTGGCGCGAGGTGGTGCGCGCCCGCAACGCGGGCAAGCCAGTGGTGGTCTCGATGGGCGACGTCGCCGCGTCCGGCGGCTACTTCATCGCGATGGCCGCCGACGCCATCGTCGCCCAGGCCGGCACGATCACCGGCTCGATCGGGGTGCTGTCCGGCAAGCCCGTGGTCGGCGGGCTGCTCGGCCGCGCCGGGATCACCACGGACTCGGTCACCGAGGGCGCGCACTCGGACATGTTCAACACCACCCGCCCGTTCAGCGAGGACGAGTGGGCGCTGGTCAACGACTGGCTCGACCACATCTACGCGGACTTCACCGGCAAGGTTGCGCAGGGCCGCCGGATGTCGCCGGAACGCGTGCACGAGCTGGCCAGGGGCCGGGTATGGACCGGGGCCGATGCGCTCGCCAACGGCCTGGTGGACGAGCTCGGCGGCATGGACAGGGCGGCGGCGATCGCTCGCCGCCGTGCGGGCCTGCCCGCCACCGCGCCGCTGCGCATCTACCCGAGAAACACCCCGCTCGAACGGCTGCGCCCGTCCAGCGACCGGGCAGCGGCCCTTGCCCCCGGCGCCTCCCTGCTCACCGAGGCCTGGGGACCGGTGTGGCGGCTCGCGACCCAGGCCGGCCTCACACCTTACGGGCCGCTGATGCTGCCCGGCCCCTGGACATTCGAGTGACAGAACGCGTCGCTCCCTCCCGGTCTGGCCCCGCTATCGCGGACGCGGCGACCGCGTTCGCGTCGGGTGTCACGCTCGTGACGGTCGCCGACGGCCGCGACGACGTGGGGACCACGGTGAGCGCGTTCTGCCCGGTGTCCCGGGAGCCGCCGCTGGTGCTGGTCTCGCTGATCGCGGGCTCGTACCCGGCCGAGCTGCTCGGCAGGCTCGACCGGTTCGCCGTGACCGTGCTCGCGGCGGACCAGCGGGCCCTGGCCGGCCGGTTCGCCGCTTCCGGGCGGCCGGGGGCACGGCTGCTGCTCGACGGCGTGCCGCACCAGCGCGGGAAGCACTCCGGGGCGCTGATCCCGGACGGCGGCCTCGCCGCCCTGGAGTGCGAGGCAACCCAGCGGGTCGAGGCGGGCGATCACCTCCTGGTGATCGCCCGCGTGCTCGACGTCCCCTACCTCGCCGAAGACGGCCGCCCCCTGATCAGGTTCCGCGGCAAGTACCCGGCCCTGCCGCTCGCATGAATGTACCGTTTGACGGTCGATAACCCGTCTTTTGGTACATTCATCCCGGCCGAACCCGCCCCGGACGCCTGCGCCAGCTGGCTGGCGGGGCGGATCTCGATCTGCATCCGGCGGATCAGCTGCAGGACGGCTATCTCCTGGCGGTACGGCCGGTGGCTGTAGAGCAGCGTCTCGATCGGGTACCACAGGCCGACCCAGCCGACGACGATGAACAGACCGTCCTCGGCGAGGAGGTTCCTGATCGGGCTGGGCAGGCCGGTGTGCCCCAGCGCCTCGGCGATGGCCACGAACACGACGAACAGCGTCAAGCCGATCATGAGCGTGCGGAAGCCCTCCCGGCGCAGGTGCTTGATCTCTCTCTCGGCTTTCTCGATTCCCATCGCGCAGTAGCGGTCGACGGCCCTGGCGAAATCGGCAGAAAGGCCGGGTTTCACCTGGTCGTTGGGCAGCACGATCACGGTGGCCAGCGCGTCCGGCAGCGAGCGGGCATCCAGTTCCTCGCGGATCTGGTCGATGCCGGGCGGCAGCGCCGGCCGGCCCGCCGCCACGTTGGACTCGCTGCCGGCGAAAAATTCGTCGGCCTCCCCCAGCTCGAGCGTTAGCTCACAGGCGGGCTGGCTGCGATTGTGCATGCGGGCACGGTACCTGATTAGTCACGCAGAGTGATGAACTGGCCCCTATCAGTCATCGCGCGGACCGCGGGCGGGCACAGCGCGGGCGGAAGAGGTCAGGTCACCCGCTTGCCCGCCAGCCTTTCCCCCGCCCGCCAGCCTTTCCCCCGCTCGCCACACCCCTACGACGAGCGGTACGCCGGGGCGGTAGGCCAGGTACGCATGTGAGGGGCCGTCGATCATCACCAGGTCCGCCCGCGCGCCGACGCCGAGGTGACCGACGTCGGTCCGGCGCAGTGCACGGGCCCCGCCCGCGGTGGCCGCCCACACGGCCTCCTGCGTGGTCATGTGCATCTCCCGGACGGCCAGCGCGATGCACAGCGGCATGCTCGAGGTGAAGCAGGAACCAGGGTTGCAGTCGGTCGCCAGCGCCACGGTCGCCCCGGCGTCCAGCAGCCGCCGCGCGTCCGGGTAGGGGTGCCGGGTCGAGAACTCCACCCCGGGCAGCAGGGTCGCCACGGTCGCCGACGAGGCGAGCGCCTCGACGTCGGCGTCGGTCAGGTTGCTGCAGTGGTCGGCCGAGGCCGCGCCCACCTCGACCGCGAGCTGCACGCCCGGGCCGGCGGTGAGCTGGTTGGCGTGCACGCGGGCGTCCAGCCCAGCCGCGATCCCGGCCGCCAGCACCGCCGCCGCCTCGTCCCGGCCGAACGCACCCTGCTCGCAGAACACGTCCACCCACCGGGCGTGCGGCGCGCAGGCGTCCAGCATCGCGCCGCAGACCAGGTCCACGTACCCGGCCGGATCGCCGTCGAACTCCGGCGGCACCACGTGCGCGCCGAGGTAGGTCACCTCGGGCGTGACCTCGGCGGCGATCGCGACGCTGCGTTCCTCGTCCGCCGTGGTGAGTCCGTACCCGGACTTGCACTCGAACGTGGTGATCCCCTGGGCCAGCATCTCGGCGGCCAGCCGCCCCAGGTTGGCCCGAAGCTGGCCGTCGGTGGCCTGCCTGGTCGCCGCCACCGTGCTGCGGATGCCCCCGGCGCGGTACGGCTGACCGGCCATCCGGGCGGCGAACTCCGCGCCGCGTTCCCCGGCGAAGACCAGATGCGCGTGCGAGTCGACGAACCCCGGCAGCACCGCCCGGCCCTCCGCGTCGACGATCTCGTCGGCGGCGGGCGCCCGCGAGGCCGGGCCGGTCCAGGCCACCCGTCCCTGCTCGATCACCAGCGCGGCGTCGGCCATGGCGGCGAACCCGTCCGGCGCGGCGGCCGGGTCGGTGGACGCGCCGCGTTCCTGCCCGTTGGTCGTCAGCTCTCCGATGTTGGTGATCAGGACGCTCACGTGCGCAATCCCTCGTTCCTGCGTATCAGTGGATGGCCGGCGGGCCTGAAGGAGAGGATGTAACACCGCGGCAGCGGGGGCAAGGAGCGCGTCATGGCCGTGACACCGCTCGACCAGCCGCCGGGCTGGCACCTCGGCAACGAGGTCGTGGCCAGGGCAGCCCGTCCCGATCACCGACTTCCGGGTGGACAACCTGGCGAACAGCTCCGGGGCGGATTGCAGGCCCGCAACTACTGGGGGAACAAGACCCAGTTCATCCCCGAACTCGCCGCAGCGCCCGAGCAGGCACTATGACCGACAGGCAGCCACCGGGCGCCGCTCCTGATTGACTTGCCTGGCTGCCGCATGCCTGCGCCAGCCGACGACGTCCGGGAGGAGCGCAGTCCCGTGGCCCGTGACGACGATGAGCTCTCCCCGGAACTCCTGCAGTTCGCCGCGGCCCGGTTCGGGCTGCTGGCGTCCACGATGCGGCTGCACATCGTCTGGATCCTGTCCCGGGGCGAGATGGACGTCGGCGGCCTCGCCGACGCCGTCGGCGGGACGCTGCAGGCCGTCAGCCAGCACCTGGCGAAGCTGAAGCTGGCGGGCCTTGTGCGGTCGCGGCGCGAGGGCAGGCGGCAGGTCTACCTGGTCGACGACCCGCACGTGGCCACGATCGTCAAGCTGGCCGTCGAGCAGCTGCTTCAAGCGCCCGCCGACCAGGAGCGCCGCGGTGGCCTGGGCGCCTGACCTGACCTTGGACGAGACTCAGGTGGCGGCGGCGCGGCGCCGCCTGGTCTCCTGCTCGGCGGCGACGCCGCTGCAGGTGCTGCGCGGGCTGGACTCCACCCGGCGCGGGCTCGACGAGACCGGGGCGCAGCTGCGGCTGGCGCGGCTGGGCGAGAACGCCATCACGCCCGGCGGCCGGACGACCTGGGCAGGCCGCATGGCCGCCGCGGTCCGCAACCCGTTCGTGGTGATCCTGATCTGCCTGACCGCCGTGTCGGCGGCAACGGGCGACACCGCCGGCGCGGCGGTGATCTCCGCGATGGCCGTGATCAGCTGCGTGCTGCGCGTCGCCAGGGAGGGCCGGTCCGACCGCGCCGCCGCCGCGCTGCGGGCCATGGTGGCGACGACCGCGACAGTTGTCAGGCGGGCGTCGCCGGGCTCCCCGGCCATCGCCCGCGAGCTGCCCGTCGGCCAGCTCGTGCCGGGCGACGTGGTGGAGCTGGCCGCCGGGGACATGGTGCCGGCCGACCTGCGGCTGCTGCGCACGCATGATCTCCTCGTGAGCCAGGCGGTGTTCACCGGTGAGTCCAGCCCGGCGGCCAAGCGCGCCGCATCGGTGATCACCGGCGGCGCAGGCCTGGACGCCCCCGCCTGTCCGCCCGGCTCAGCCGACGACCACGCGCCGGTCTTCGACGCGCCCGGCCTGTGTTTCATGGGCACCAGCGTGGTGAGCGGCTCCGCGACCGCGGTCGTCGTCGCCACCGGGATGTCGACGTACCTTGGCTCGACTCAGCAGGATCTGCCGCGTGCGACCGCCGAGACCGCGTTTGACCGCGGCGTGCGTGACGTGTCCGGGATGCTCATCTTGCTCATGCTGGTCTGCGTTCCGGCGGTGCTCGCGGTCAACGCGTCCATCAGGGGCCACCTGCTCGAGGCGCTGATGTTCGCTGTCGCTGTCGCGGTCGGCCTCACCCCGGAGATGCTGCCGGTGGTGGTGACGGGCGCGCTCGCGAGCAGCGCGGCCGTGGTGGCCAGGAAGGCCGCAATCGTCAAGCGGCTTCCGGCCATGCACAACCTCGGCGCGATGGGCGTGCTGTGCACCGACAAGACCGGCACCCTGACCGAGGACCGGGTGTCCCTAGGCTGCCATCTCGACCTGGCCGGGCGCACCGATCCCGGGGTGCTGCGCTGGGCCTGGCTCAACAGCTACTTCTCGGCGTCCGCAGCGGACGGCGCGGTCACCGACGTGCTCGACCAGGCCCTGCTCGCCTGCGGGGAGGACCGCGGCCTGTTCGCCGAGGACAGCATCGCGATCGTGGACGTGATCCCGTTCGACCCCCGGCGGCGCCGGGTCACGGTCGTGACCCGCACCGTTGGCGTCCCCGGGCAGCACACCCTGATCACCAAGGGAGCACCGGCCGAGGTGCTCGGCTGCTGCTCCCGTTTCCGCAGTGGCGGCCGTGACCTCGAGCTCGGGCCGGACCAGCGGGAGCGGGTAGCCGCGACGGCCGATGGGGCCGGTGCTGCTGGCGACGCTCGCGCTCGCGCTGGTGGGCCTCGGGCTTCCGCTCACCCCGGCCGGTACGGCGCTGGGCCTGCACTCGCTGCCGCTGATCTACTTTCCGCTGCTCAGCGCCGCGCTAGCCGGCTACGCTCTTGCCGTCGTCGGCGCCAGGTCCTGGTACGTCGGGCGGAATCTCCGCTGGTTGTGACCTGCCCGTATCAATGCGGCGGCTTTGCCCGCCGGCGGCCACGGGGGCTGTATTCTCTGACTTGCGCAGTTGCGCAAACTTGAAAGAAACCGGACCCGCCGCGCCGTGGCGCAGCCCCGGTACAGCGAGGAACCCATGAACCAGCCGAAGGGGGGCGTCCCGCAAGCCAGCGGGGAACACGGCATGAGCGAGGACTGGCCAGACCGCGGCACGGCGCGCCCGCGCCAGCCGGTT
>JASHQP010000051.1 GCA_030039095.1 Streptosporangiaceae bacterium | reverse complement strand
GCCCAGTCAGCTCCGGCAGTGGCTCGCCGGCCGCGAAGCCGGTCCGGACGGCCTCGAGGGCGAGCAGCGCTTCCTCGCAGCTCGTGTCCGGCAGCGCGACGGCGAACTCGTCCCCGCGGGAGTGCGCGACCAGCGCACCCTGGGGGAGCCCCGCGGTCAGCGACCGCTCGAACGCCCCGAGGACCGCGTCGCCGGCCTCGGTGCCGTGCGCCGCGTTCAGCGGCCCGAACCCGTCAAGGTCGGCAACGGCCACGGAGACCGGCAGGTCGGGGTCGAGCAGGTTGATCTCGGCGGCGAGCCCGTTCAGCGACAGTGCCTGTGAGTGGTAGGTCATGGCCCAAGTATTGCGCTCCAACATACATATATACAGTATCTATATAGTCACAGATGCCTTGCCAATGCCCCGCCGCCGCGCCACGGACCGGGCCGCGTGCTGCAGACTGCGGCCATGGACGTCGTCCTGTCTGAGCCGTCGCCGTCCGACGCGGCCGAATTCATCGACGCGGTGCGCGCCAGCGGCGCGCTGCACGGCCCCTGGCTCGCGCCGCCGGCCACGCCGCACCTCTTCGCCGCCTACCTGGAACGCGTCGCGCGCGACGACCAGGCCAGTTACCTGATCCGGCACCGGGCATGCGGCGGCCTCGTCGGCTTTGCGAACGTCAGCAACATCGTCCGCGGCGGCCTCCAGTCCGGATACCTGGGCTACGGCGCCTTCGTCTCGCACGCCGGGCGCGGGCTGATGACCGAGGGCCTGCGCGCGGTGCTCGGATCGGTGTTCGGGGACCTCGGCCTGCACCGGGTCGAGGCGAACATCCAGCCTGGCAACACCCGCTCGATCGGCCTGGTGCGCCGGCTCGGCTTCGAGAAGGAGGGCTTCTCCCGCCGCTACCTGAAGGTCGGCGGCGAATGGCGCGACCACGAGCGCTGGGCCCTGCTGGCTGAGGACTTCCGCGGCTAGGCCGTGCCCCTCCGCGGCTAGGCCGTGCCCCTCCGCGCCCCGAGCACCGGCCAAGTCTCGTCGCTGACGGGCTGGGATGCTGTCGCGGCAATACGGCGCGCCCAAAAAGGCAGCGAGCCGCGCCGAAAACCGGCCGCCCGCCCGAAATCAGCGAAGCGCGGCGCCGAAAAGGGAGATACGGGGTATTTCCGGCGGGAAGCCGCAGGTCCTCTGGCGGCGCGAATAGTGTGGACGGCCCGCCGCTGTCG
Source organism: Streptosporangiaceae bacterium (assembly GCA_030039095.1). The sequence continues at coordinate 1,413 of JASHQP010000051.1, read as the reverse complement.
TCCTAGCAACAGCAGCGGGCCGGCGACACTAACCACCGGCCCAGCGCCGGGCGGAGGCCGAGCTGAGCGGCCAGCTCGGTCCAGCGCTCCGGGCTGAGATGCACGTCGGTGCTCTCGGTCAGGGCCCGGCAGGCCCGGGTTCGGCGACGCCGAGCAGTGGCTCGTCGGCGGAGCGCAGGTCCGCGGTGGGCAGGCCGCCGGGGTAGAGCTGCCGGACCTTCTCGGCCACGGCGATGGCGATCTCGACGTGCTGGCGCCGGCTGGCGGCGTAGAAATCCTGGGCGTCCGCGCTGAGCTTGGGCCGGGCGTGCAGGGGCTTGTCGCTGACTGCGAGGAGGGTGGCGGTGGGGACCCGGTAACGGAACCCGTTCGCGGCCACCGTCGCGGACTCCATGTCCACGGCCAGGGCGCGCGACAGCCGCAGCCGCTGCTCGGTCGTGGCCAGGTTCAGCTCCCAGTTGCGGTTCGCGGTGGTGAACACGACGCCCATCCGGCTGCGCAGGCCGCGGGTGGTCAGCTCGCCGAGCAGCAGCGAGTTCAGCGTGTAGTTGGAGACGACCGGCACGCTCAGCGGCAGCACCTCGTCCAGGACGTGGTCGTCGCGCATGTACGCGGTCGCCAGCACCAGGTCTCCGATGTTCTGGTGGTTACGCAGGCCGGCGCAGTGGCCGATCATCAGCACAAGGTCCGGGCGCAGCACGGCGAGGTGGTCGGTCAGCGTCTTGGCGTTGGACGGGCCAACGCCGATGTTCACCATCGTCAGGCCGGAGCGCCCGGGACGCATGTCGTGCCAGGCCGGCATCTGGCGGCCGTCGGAGTCTGGGCCGGCGCAGTCCGGCAGGGCGGCGCGGAACTCCGCGACGTGCCAGTCGTAGTTGGTGAGCAGCACGTAGCGCTGGAACATCTCGGCGCCAGTCCCGGTGTAGTGCTTCAGCCGGTCGATCGACAGCGCCATCCGCTCGGGCGCGAACAGGAACAGCTTCTTGCGCCGCAGATCCCACCGGGTCTCGTCGACGGCAGGGCCGAGGGCGGGGTCATGCAGGTCAAGGGCCTCGCGTCCGGGGGAGACCAGGATCCGCGCCCCGGCGGCGGCCAGCTTGGCCAGCTCCCGCTCCAGGTACCAGCGGATCGCCCGCGGGCAGGCGAACTCGCCCTCGAGCACGGGATTGTCCGCGGACCAGGGCCGCTGGACCGTCAGGCGGGGGTAGCGGCCGGCTTTGTCGGCCGCCTCCATCGCGTCGCACAGCCGCTCGATCTCCGCCGAGCGGCTGCTGTCGGGGATTACCGAAAAGTCCGCGGACAGGTCCACCCGGTCATCATGCCAGCACCCCGGCGGCCGGCCGCGGCTGCTGGGGGAGCGGCGCACGCGCGCCCGCCGCGGCCGGTGGGGGAGCGGGCCAGGGGTGGCTGCCG
>JASHQP010000050.1 GCA_030039095.1 Streptosporangiaceae bacterium | reverse complement strand
GGCGGCCAGCGCCAGCGCCCGCAGCGCGCCGATCTCGATCCGGCTGCCGTCCCGGTCCTGCGCGGCCGCCGCCGCGTGGAGCCGGTCCAGCAGCGCCAGCGCCTCGGCGGGCTGGTCCTGGGCCAGCAGGACGCGCGCCAGCACCAGATGCTCCCGCTCCGTCTGGTACGTCGGCTCGTCGTCGGTGCGCAGGCCGCCCTCTCGAGCCCAGCGGGCTGCCGCCGCGATGTCGCCCTGGGCGAGCAGCAGGCGCGCCCGCTGCGCAGGGACGGGGTTGAACAGGCTGGCCAGCGACGGGCCCGGCGCGACCCGGGCGGCCTCGGCCATGGCCTCCCGTGCCCCGCCCGGATCACCGCTGGCCTGCCGGATCCACGCCAGCGTCATCAGGGCTGCCGCCAGCGGCTGGGTCTTCCAGGTCAGCTGCCGGCACAGCTCGATGCCCCTGATGACATGCTGCAGCGCGGTGTCGAGGTCCCCCCGCTGGTAGGCGACCTCGGCGATGCCCACATATCCGATGCCGGCAGCGGGTATCGCTGCCTGGCCCGGCGGCGCGGTGATCTCAACGACCTGCCGGTAGGTGGCGAGCGGCGCGTCCAGGCGCCCCCGGGCCCGCTGCACGCGGCCGAGGTCGAAGCACGCCCATGCCGCCAGGGGGACCTGATCGGCCGCGCGCCATCCGGCGACGCTGGCGGCGAAACCCCGTTCGGCGTCGTCGAGGCGACCGCCTACCCAGTCCCCGATGGCCAGAATCCACAGGGTTGCCGCGTGCAGCACCCACTCTTCCTCGGTGAGCGCGGCCAGGGCCCGCGAAGCGGACGCGGCAGTCTCGTCGGCATCGCCGTGGAGCACGGCGAGATAGGCGCGCCCGAGCGGGATTGCCGCGGGAAGGTTCGCCAGCAGGCTCGCCACCCGGCCGACCGACGGCTCGAATGCCTCGTCGGCTGCATCGGCGAGCGCGCGCTCCGCCGCATCCAGAGGCGCCTCGGCCGCCTCCACGTCGCCGCCGACGAGCGCCATCAGCGCCTGCGCCAGCAACAGCCGTGGCCGGGACCGGGCCAGCTCGGCGGGCAGGGCCGAGATCCACCGCTGAATGGTCGCGCTCTCACCCCGCAGGAAGATCGCGTCGTAATACTTCTCGATCAGCCGGGCGGCCCGGGCGGCATCGCCGGCGGCCAGGGCGTGGCGGATCGTATCGTCAGCCAGCCCGTGGGTGTCGTACCACGCGGCCGCCGCACGGTGCAGCCCGGGTAGCCTGCCGGGTTGTTCCTGCCCCAGGCAGGCCTGGAGCAGGTCGGCGAACAGGTGGTGGTACCGCCACCAGCCGCGCACCTCATCGAGCGGGATCAGGAAGAGTCCCGCCCGCTCGGCTGCCTCCAGCAGCGCCTGGCTGCCCTCGCGGCCGGTGACCGCGTCGCACAGCGGGCCGGACAGCCGTTCCAGCACCGAGGTTTCCAGCAGGAACGTGCGCAGCTGAGTGTCCTGCTGGTCCAGCACCTCCTCGGCCAGGTAGTCCAGGATGTAACGGTGGCTGCCGGTGAACGCGGCGACGAACGCGACAGCATCGTGGTGTCCGCTCAGCGACAGCGCGGCCAGATGCAGCCCGGCCGCCCAGCCCTCCGTCCGGGCCGCCAGCGCCGCCACCGACGCCTCCGGCAGGCCCGACGCCGCCCGCTGAAGCAGCTCCGAGGCCTCCGGGAAGGTGAACCGCAGCTCGGCCTCGCGTATCTCGGTCAGCTGGCCGCGTGCCCGGCGCCGCGGCAGTGCCAGCGGCGGATCGCTGCGGCTCGCCAGCACCACGCACAGCCCGGCCGGCCGGTGCTCGAGCAAGAACGCCAGCGACTCGTGCACCTGCGCCGATGCGATCACGTGATAGTCATCCAAGACGAGCAGGGCCTGCTCCCCGGCCAGGTCGTTGATCAGCTCCGTGAGCAGGCCCCGGAACGACGACGGCGCGGGCGGCCCGAGCAGCGGGGCCACCCGGTCGCCGGTCCCGGGACGGGCCCGGTCCAGCGCGGCTACCGTGTGGCGCCAGAACCGGGCCGGGTCGTTGTCCCCCGCGTCCAGCGACAGCCAGGCGACCGGGCGCTCGCCGCGCCGGGCCCAGTCGGCCAGCAAGACCGTCTTGCCGTATCCGGCCGGGGCGCAGGCCACGATGAATCCCGCCGCCAGGCCCCCATCCAGCCGTGCCATCAGGCGCGGCCGCAGCACCTGGCCGGGGCGCGGCGCGGGCATGTACAGCTTGGTCGCCAGCAGCGCATCCCGTTCCGGCGCCGCCGCCGGCGACTCAGCCATCGGTGACCTGCACGCTGCGCGCCTCCGCGATCCTCCGCCCCGCTGCCTGGAGTTACCCGTCACGAGCCGGGCCGCCGCTTCCGCGGGCGGCACCGATCCGCTCATTCCACTGCAACGTGCTTCCCACTTCCCGAGCGGAACATTCCACCTGATTGGCACTTTCGGGTGACGCCACGCCGCAGTGGCGCTTCGTAGCGTGCAGATCACGAACCCCGGTGGAAGGACGGAGCTGGTGCCTGAATTCACCCCCTATGAAATCCGCGTCGAGGGGATCCTCGACCAGCGCTGGGCAGGCTGGTTCGAGGGCCTGCAGATCGACATCGAGAACAGCCAGACGGTCATCTCCGGCCCCGTAGCAGATCAGGCGGCCTTGCACGGGCTGCTGAACAGGGTCTGCGACCTGGGCCTGGTCCTGACCTCGGTACGCCGGCTCGAGGAGAACGAGAAATGACCAGCAACGTGAGAACGATGCAACTAGATCCGGCACTCGAAGCATCCATCGGATTGTTTCCCCCCGCCGACCTGACCGACCCAGTCGCCGCGCGCAAGAACCTCGCCGAGCTGGCAGCCGCGGCGGCACCGCCGGACATCATGGGAATGCAGATCGAGGACCGCACGGTGCCCGCCGATCCCGGCGTGCCGGTGCGGATCTATCGCCCGCGCCGGGCGCAGGGCGCCATCGTCTGGCTGCACGGCGGCGGATTTGTCATGGGTGACCTGGACACCGAGCACCCGTGGGCCGTCAGGGTCGCCGGCGGCTCCGGGGCAGCGGTGATCTCGGTGGACTACCGCCGGGCCCCCGAGCACCGGTTCCCGGCCGCCCTGGATGACGCCTACGCCGCTGCGACCTGGACCGCCGAGCACGCGGCCGACCTGCGCATCGACCCGGGGCGGATCGCGGTAGGCGGCCACGCCGCAGGCGCGGGGCTCGCGGCGGCGGTGGCGTTGCGGGCGCGTGACGAGCAAGGGCCACCGATCCGATACCAGCTACTCAGCCAGCCCGAGCTCGACGACCGGCAGCAGACGTGGTCGGCACGGAACTTCACCGATACGCCCTTCATGACGCGCGACAAGGTCACGGCGTCGTGGCGGCACTATCTGGGCTCCGCACCCGCCACCTCGTACGCCGCCCCGTCCCGGGCCAGCGATCTGTCCGGCCTGCCCCCCGCGTACATCGCCAGCGCAGAGTTCGATCCGAACCGCGACGAAGCCATCGGCTACGCTCAGCGCCTGCTGCAGGACGGCGTGTCCGTCGAACTGCACCAGTGGCCGGGCACCTTCCACGGGTCGCAGGCGATTCTGTCTGCAGAGGTGTCCCAGCGGCAGATCGCCGAACTCGGCTCCGCCCTGCACCGCGCCCTCGCCCGCTGAAAATATGCGATCTCTACGCCATCTCCACACCATCTCCACACCGGGCAAGAAACATCCCGACGGCGAGGGTTGGCGCCCCGCTGGCGGCCGGTCGACAGCCCCAGGTCCATGGGGTGTTCGGCCGGTCTGGACGGGCGCACCTTCTCGGGAGTGGTGAGTTATCGGGACAGTGGCATGCCAACCGTGAAGGGGCGGGCGCGACCGGTGCAGGTGCAGTTCGATGCGGCCGATGTCCTCGCCGGGGCGCGGACCGGTGACCTGAAGGTGGCGTGGCGCAGGCTCGGTGCGGAGGAGCGGGCCCTGCGGGAGCGGGTGCGGCTGGCGGCGGCCGATCTCATCGAGGCGGGGGCCAGTGATGCGGAGGTTGCACGGCGGTTCGGGGTGTCGCGGCCGTCGGTGAATCGCTGGCGGCAGGTGCTGGCGGCCGGTGGCCGGGAGGCGCTGGCGTCGAAGGGCGCGGGCGGTGTCCGCTGCAAGCTCAGCGCTCCCCAGCTTGATGAACTGGAGAAGGTGCTGGAGGCCGGCCCTGCCGCTTCCGGCTGGGATGCGGATCAGCACTGGACGCTGGCCCGGGTCGCCGAGGTAGTCCGGGACAGGTTTGGCGTGCGTTACTCCCTGTCCGGGCTGCATCTGCTGCTGCACAGGATTGGCTTGAGCATCCAGGTCCCTTCCGGGCAGGCTTTACCGGAAGGCCCGGGCGGCTCCGCCGCACGCCTCCGGCCGATCGCTGGCAGGAGTTCCAATCACGGGGCGGCTGCCCCAAGAATGCAGACCGGAAGAAGGTTCGGACATGTCTACTGAACCGGCAGTTGCCACCACCACCAGACCGAGGGATGTTGGCCTGCGGCGCGAGATGGGGCTTGTCGGCGCCTGCTGGGCGTCGGTGACCTCGATCATCGGCTCCGGCTGGCTGTTCGGCTCGTGGAAGGCGTCGTATTCCACCGGGACCTCGGCGCTGCTCGCCTGGGGCATCGCCGGCGTCATGATCATCATTCTGGCGCTGGTGCACGCCGAGCTCGGCGGGATGTACCCGGTCGCCGGGGGCACGGCCAGGTTCCCGCACTTCGCGTTCGGCAGCATGGCCGGGACCGGGTTCGGCTACATGTCGTACCTGCAGGCGGTCACGGTGACGCCGATCGAGTGCTTCGCGGTGATGCAGTACCTGGCCTACTACTGGCACGGCCTGTTCAACACCACGACAAGCGAGGTGACCGGGCTCGGGTTCGGGATGAGCATCATCCTGATGGCGATCTTCACGGCGGTGAACTTCCTGGCGATGAAGCTGTTCAACCGGGTGAATCTGGTTCTCACCTGGTGGAAGGTCGCTATCCCGGTGCTCGCCATCATCATCTTGTTCACGCAGTTCCACGCCGCCTCGTTCAACTCCCACGGCGGGTTCATGCCGTACGGCACCAAGGCCATGTTCGCCGCGATCCCCAGCGCCGGCATCGTGTTCGCCTACCTCGGTTTCGAGCAGGCCGACCAGCTCGCCGGCGAGGTCCGCAACCCGCAGCGGAACCTCCCCCGGGCGATCATCATCGCGATCTTGCTGTGCACCGCGATCTACATCCTGCTGCAGGTGGTGTTCCTCGGAGCGCTGCGGCCGGGTGACCTCACGCACGGATGGTCCGGCCTGGCGACCAACCCCCACTTCGAGCTCGGCCCGCTGGCGTTCCTGGCCGGCGCGGTGGGCCTGGGCTGGTTCGCGATCATCCTGCGGATCGACGCGTTCATCTCCCCGTCCGGCACCGGGCTGGTCTACCAGACCTCGACCTCACGGATCAGCTACGGCCTGGCCCGCAACCGCTACGTCCCGGGGCCGTTCGGGTGGGTGGACAAGAACGGCGTGCCGTGGTTCAGCCTGATCATGGCGTTCGTGCTCGGCCTCGTGTTCCTGCTGCCGTTCCCGAGCTGGAGCACCCTGGTGGGCTTCATCACCTCGGCCAGCGTGCTGATGTACGCGGGTGCCCCGCTGTCGCTCGGCGCGTTCCGCAGGCAGCTGCCCGAGGCGAACAGGCCCTACCGGCTGCCGGGCGCCACGGCCGTCAGCCCGATCGCGTTCATCGTCGCCAGCCTGATCATCGACTGGTCCGGCTTCGAGATCGTCTGGAAGCTCGGGATCGCGCTGGTGATCGGCTACGTCCTGATCGGCATCTGGATGGTCTACGACAAGGAGCGGCCGCCGCTGGACTGGAAGTCCGCCATCTGGCTGCCGGTCTACCTGATCGGCATGGGAATCATCTCCTGGCAGGGTCAGTTCGGGCCGGACAACACGGGCCGGATCGGCTTCTGGGTAGAGATGGCGCTCGTCGCCGCGTTCGCCCTGGCGATCTACGCATGGGCGTACTTCACCTGCCTGCCGAAGGAAGAGATGCTGAACCTCATCTCCCGGCAGTCCGGTGGTGACGCCCCCGCCGCGGCCGAAAGCGCCTAGCACGCCACGCGCCGAGACCCCGCCCATCCAACCGTGGACGGGGTCTCGGCGCGGGTTGCGCAACTCCCAGAGCATCTTGTGCAACTCCCGCTGCGCCACCGGGCCGCAACGGGACGCCGGGTGCCTCATGGCGCCCGGGAACCGGCATCGCGTCCGGGCAGCCAGGCTGCGCGTCCTGCGCGTCGGCCATTCGGGACTCGAGAAACCGAATACCCCCAAAGTGCCTCCGCGGGTGGCTGCGTAGCGCACGGACCATCAAGGGCCGGGGCACTTAAAACCAGAATTCGGGCGCCGGTCTTGCCATGATCGGCCGACCGCCGGGCGAGAGCACGCTGGCCCGTCCCGAGCTGGTATCCCCTCCGAGATCGGGCGGTCCCGGGCAGGCGCGTCAGCGGGCGCCTGCCGGGCCCGGGCCCGGGCGCTCGCCGCCGCGGTGCGCTCCGCCGTACTGGCCGTGCAATCGCAGCTCAGCCCCGCTCGCTTTCCGGCGGCAACAGTTACATAACGGCCGTTGACGGGGCCCGGACGGGCATGGTGCCATGCTGTTCTAGTTATGCACGCTCGTTCGCAGAGCGTACAAACCAGCACGTACCACGGCGCCGGCGCCGGACGGCCTCCGAACGGCGACGCTACGTAAAGCCCACGCCATCCAGCGAGCAGCAGCCCACAAAGCAAAAGTAAAATGAGAACCCGCAAAACAAGGTGTTCCGCAACGCGGTTCGCGCTGGCCACATGGTCGCGCGATAGCCCCGGCCCGCCGACGGGGCTGAATAGCGAAAGCGATTCTCAACCTTATGAAGCCTTATGATTCCGCAACTACCGTCTCGCCGGATTCGGGTCATGTTAGTCTCACGACGCCGAGCAGGCATGCCTGAGCCGGGAAACCACCGGCATCCCGCATAGGCCCCCCAGACCTGCGACGCGACCTCACAAGGAGATCAAAATCGATGAACGACCACCAGACAGTGCAATCGAATAGCACTAGCCCGGTCGGCGGCATCAGCCGACGGGGCCTACTGCGCGCAGCCGGGGCCGGTGCAGCAGTCGTGGGGGCCGGCGGGCTGCTCGAAGCCTGCAGCTCCGGCATCAAGGGGGCCAGCACGAGCAGCACCAAGGCCATCACGATCGGCTGGATCCACCCGCTGACCGGCGACCTGGCCGGGTTCGGCGCGCCAGACAGCTGGGTGATCTCCAAGATCAAGCAGACCAGCCCGTACAAGAACGGGTTCAAGATCGGCGGCAAGACCTACCCGGTCACGATCAAGTCCTACGACAGCCAGTCGAGCGTCACCCGGGCCGGGGACCTGGCCAAGACGGCGATCCTGGACGGCGTGGACATGCTGTTCGCGTCCTCCACGCCGGAGACCGTCAACGCGGTAGCCAGCCAGGCCGAGTCGCTCGGCACGCCGCTGGTCTGCTCGAACATCCCGTGGGAGTCCTGGTACCTGAACCTGTTCCCGAAGGGCAACCCGCAGCACGCCACGGAGAAAGCCAAGTACGTGGTGATGTACTTCCTCGGCGCCGAGCACCTGGCCAAGTGCTTCATCCCGATGTGGAACCGGATTCACGCCCAGTTGCACACCAACAAGGTGGTCGCCGCCGCGTTCCCGAACGACGCGGACGGCGACGCGTTCCGCGAGGTGTTCCCGCCGATCGTGAAGGCGGCCGGCTACACGTTCGACATGTCCTCGCCCTACCCGGACGGGACCACGAACTACTCCTCGATGATCAGCCAGTTCAAGGCCGACAAGGCGGACTTCTTCACGAACGTCCCGCTGCCGCCCGACTTCGCCGCCATGTGGAAGCAGTCGATTCAGCAGGGCTTCCGGCCGAAGCTGGCGACCGTCGCCAAGGTGCTGCTGTTCCCGACGGACGCCTACGCGATGGGCTCCGAGGTCTACAACGTCGCCACCGACACCTGGTGGGTGCCGACCCTGCCGTGGAAGTCCTCGTTCACCGGCGAGGGCTGCCAGACCATGGCCAACGAGTTCGAGTCGGCCACCGGCGGCCAGTGGAACGCCAACATCAGCAACTACAGCCTGTTCGAGGTCGCCTACGCGGCCTTCAAGTCGGTGAGCGACCCGCACGACAAGGCCGAGGTCGCCAACGCCATTCACAACGTGAACATCCACGCGCTCGCCGGGCCACTCGACTTCGCCTCCGGCGGCCCCGCACCGGGCGTTGCGATCACCCCGCCGGCCGGCGTGCAATGGCAGAAGGGCACCAAGTACCCGCTGGAGCTCCAGATCGTCGACAACACGCTGCTCCCGGAGGCGAAGATCACAGCCGACCTACTGCCGACCAACAGCTAGCCGGATGGCGAGCGCTCTGCTCGAGCTCGACAACGTGACGAAACGGTTCGGCCGGGTCGTCATCGCGGAGGACCTGTCGTTCGCGGTCGGGCCCGGGGACGTCGTCGGGATCGTGGGGCCGAACGGCGCTGGCAAGACCAGCCTGTTCGGCCTCATCTCCGGCGACCTCACGCCCGAGGGCGGCGAGATCCGCTTCGCCGGGCAGCCGGTCACCAAGCTGGACGCCGCGGCCCGGTGCCGGCTGGGCATCGGCCGCACGTATCAGGTGCCGCGGCCGTTCGGGGACATGACCGTGTTCGAGAACCTGCTCGTGGCCGCGCAGCAGGGTGGCGGGCTGCGCCGCCGCCCCAGCTACGCGACCGCGGTGCAGGCGCTGGAGCGCACCGGCATGGCACGCCAGGCGAACGTGCCTGCCGAACGGCTCGGGCTCCTGCAGCGCAAGCGGCTGGAACTGGCCAGGGCCCTCGCCACGCAGCCGGCCTTGCTGCTGCTCGACGAGGTGGCGGGCGGCCTCACCGACCCCGAGGTGACGGAGCTCGTCGAGGTCGTCCGCAGCGTGAACGCCGACGGCGTCGCGGTGATCTGGATCGAGCACGTGGTGCGCGCGCTCACCGATGTGGTGAGCCGGCTCATCTGCCTGACCGGCGGCAAGTTCGTCGGCGACGGCGAGCCGGCCACGGTGCTGGCCGACCCCGCGGTCCGCGAGGTCTTCCTCGGCTCCGAGGTCACGGCGGCGCTGGCCGGCGGGACCATGGAGGCATCACCGGCCGCGGGCGAGGACGGGAAACGGAGCGAACCGTGACCGCACCGGGAGTGACGGGGGATGGGCAGGCAGGCGGGCGGCCCGATTCCGGCGCGCCGCTGCTGGAAGTCCGTGACCTGGTCGTGCACCACGGACAGCTCCGGGCCCTGGACGGAATCTCGCTGCGGGTGTTCCCCGGCGAGGTCTACGCGATCATCGGGGCGAACGGCGCGGGAAAGTCCACGCTGCTGCGCACGATCGCCGGCCTGCACCAGCCGACGTCGGGCTCCATCCGCTGCGACGGCAAGGACGTGACCGCGCTGCGGCCAGAGCGGCGGGCCACGCAGGGGATCGTCATGGTGCCGGAGGGGCGGCGGCTGTTCGGGTCGCTGTCCGTCGAGGAGAACCTGAAGGTCGGGGCCACCTATGCGCGGCCTGGCCCGTGGACCATCGAGCGGGTGTACGAGATGTTCGGCTGGATGCGAGAGCGCCGCAGCCAGCCGGGCGCCCAGCTCTCCGGCGGTGAGCAGCAGGCCGTCGCCATCGGCCGCGCGCTGGTCGCCAACCCCCGCGTGCTGATGCTCGACGAATTGTCGCTCGGCCTGGCGCCCGTGGTCGTGCAGCGCATCTACGGCATGCTGCCGCAGATCCTGGGGACGGGGCTCACCGTGCTGCTCGTCGAGCAGGATGTGAGTCAGGCGCTGCGGGTGGCATCACACATCCAGTGCCTGCTGGAGGGCCGGACCACCCTGGAAGGCGAGCCGGCCGACGTCACCGCTGACCAGGTGGAGGCGGCGTACTTCGGCCTGGCAGGCGCGGCAGCGGCCAGCCAGTCCGGCGAAGAGAGTGAGGGGGGCGAAGGGTAGTGGCCTGGGTAAACGCCATCATCCAGGGCATCCTGACCGGCGGGCTGTACGCGCTGTTCGCCTGCGGTCTCTCCCTGATGTTCGGGGTGATGAAGGTCGTGAACCTCGCGCACGGCGACCTGGCCGTGGTCGCGGGTTACATCGCGATCGGCATCATCACCGTCACCCACGTTCCAGTGCTCTGGTCCTTCCTCATCGTGGTGCCGATCATGGCGGTGCTCGGCTATGTGCTGCAGCGCACGGTGATCCAGACCGCGCTCGACCGCAGCGTCATCACCACGCTGCTGGTCACGTTCGGCCTCTCGGTGGTGATCGAAAACGGCCTGCTCCAGTTCTTCACCGCCAACTCCCGCGGGATCGGCGCCAACCTGGCGCTGGTCACCGGTGCCTTCACGATCGGCTCGCAGATCTCGATCGCCTACCTCCTGCTGCTGATCTTCGCGGTGGCCGTGGCGGTGCTGCTCGGCCTGCAGTACTTCCTGTCCAGGTCCAGGTACGGCCGCCTGATCCGCGCGGTGGCCGATGACAAGGAGGCCGCGCAGCTCGCCGGGGCCGACTACCGGCACGTGTTCGGCATCGCGGCGGCCGTCGCGTTCGCCACCGTGGCGCTCGGCGGCATCGCCTTCGGCATGTACTCCGACCTCGACCCCACGACCGGCACGGACACGATCCTGCTGTTCGCGTTCGCCGCTGTGGTGATCGGCGGTCTCGGCTCCCTGTGGGGCACGCTGCTCGGCGGCATCGTGCTCGGCGTGGCGCAGCAGATCGGCGCCCAGATCAACATCTCCGACGAGCTCCTCGCCGGGTACATCGTGTTCCTCGTCGTGCTCGTGCTGCGCCCGCAGGGCCTGATATCCCGGGGGGCGCAGTCGTGAGCCTGGCCACCGAAACCACCGCCCGGCCTGCCGAGGGCTTCCGGGTCACCCGGTCACAGAGAAACGTCGCCTGGACCGGGGCGGTCGCGCTGATCGTCGTCGTCGTGTTCGCGTTCTTCCCGTACATCGTCTACTCGGGTACCACCGCGATCCTGGTACAGGCGTTCATCGTGCTCACGCTCGCGAGCATGTGGAACCTGCTGGCGGGATACGCGGGGCTGGTGTCGGTGGGGCAGCAGGCGTTCGTCGGGCTCGGCGCGTACTTCGTGCTGATCCTCGCCCTCCAGGGCATCTCCCCATTCCTCGCCCTCCCCGTCGCGGCGATCGCCAGCGGCGTTGCGGCGCTTCCGCTGTGGTGGCTGATCTCCCGGCTGCGCAGCGGGTACTTCGCGATCGCCACCTGGGTGCTGGCCGCGACCATCATGCTCGTCATCGAGAAGTTCTCCTCGATCGGCGGCGGGACCGGCCTGCCGCTGCCCGGATTTGCCGGCATGGACCCGACGCTGCTCACCGCGTACACCTACTGGGCAGGCCTGGCGGTCACGGTGCTGTCGCTGGCCGGCATCTACCTGCTGCTGCGCGGCAGGATCGGCCTTGTGCTCACCGCCGTGCGCGACGACGAGGTCGCCGCGCGCAGTTCCGGGTCACGGGTCGGCCTGGCACGGCTGCTGGTGTTCGTGGTCGCCGGGATTGGCTGCGGTGCAGCGGGCGGGGTGCTGGCGATCAGCCAGCTTCAGGTGCAGCCGAGCGCCGTGTTCAGCGTGCAGTGGACCGCGGAGATGGCGTTCGCGACCATCATCGGCGGCCTCGGCACGATCGAGGGGCCGATCATCGGCACGATCGTGTACATGGTGCTGCAGCAGACGCTTGCCTCCTACAACGCGTGGTACCTGATCATCCTGGGCCTGGTGGCGATCGTCGTGGCCCTGTTCGCCCGCCGCGGGGTGTGGGGGCTGGTGGACGAGCGCCTGAACCTCCGGCTGTTCCCGGTCGGGTACTGGCTGCGGACCGGGGCTGGCCCGGGTCGGAGCGGCGCCCGCGGCGGGTGAGGCCGCTTTAGGGGAACGACTGGGCCTTCAGGTCGGCCTCGATGTCGTGCGCGGTCTCCAGCAGCGCGGGCAGGATCCGTCCCCGCATCGCGACCA
>JASHQP010000552.1 GCA_030039095.1 Streptosporangiaceae bacterium | reverse complement strand
CGTCGCCGGTTGGGCTGCTGTGGCGGGCGGCGGCGCTCTAGTCTGAGGCCCGTGGCCGAGTACCCGCACCCGTCCAGCGAGGGACGGGCAGCCAACATGCGCGCGATCCGGCGCACGGACACCAAGCCCGAGGTGGCGCTGCGCCGGGCCCTGCACCACCAGGGGTACCGGTTCCGCAAGGACTTCCGGCTCGACCTTGCCGATGGCAAGCGGGTCCGGCCCGACATCGCGTTCACGGCCCGTCGCGTCGCGGTCTTCGTGGACGGCTGCTTCTGGCACGCCTGCCCCGAGCACGGCACCAAGCCGGCGAACAACACCTGGTACTGGGGGCCCAAGCTGCAGCGGAACGTCGAGCGGGACCGGGTCGCGGATGCCGCGCTCTCCGCGGCCGGCTGGGACGTCGTCCGGGTCTGGGAGCACGAGCCCCTCGATGCGGCGGTCACGGCCGTGCTCGCGGCGCTGGCCAGGTCCGGTCTGACACGCGCCGGTCAGCGGACCGGGGAGCACACGGCGGGCTGAGCACGGCCGAATGTCCCACGATGGCGCGGCATCGCTGGCAGACTCGGGGGCATCTCCTTTGTTCCGCGGGGAACCAATGCGCGTCTATCTGCCTTTCACGATGCCGGCGCTGGCCAAACTGCTGGCCGCCGCCGAATCCGGCGCGCCGCCGGTGCGCGGCTACGCCGTCACGCCCGCGCTGCGGGAGTGGTACTCCAGCGGCGACAACGAGGAACTCGAGTACGTCGCGATGACCCTCGCGGCCAGGGCCTCGCTCCGGCTGCTGCATTCCGACCCGAGTGCCTCGCACCGCCGGGTGGTGCTCGCCGCCGAGGTGCCCGATGCCGACGTGGCCGGCATCGCGGGGTTCGACGACCCCGCGCTCGTGGAGATCAGGGTGCCGGTCGCGCTCGACGACGTGGTCTCCGGGCACATCGACGACGTCGGCGCGGCCCAGGACGTCGGCGCGGCGGTCGCGGCGCTGCCCGCGGCCGACGACGGCGACGACGACGCCAGGTTCACCGTCGACGGCGCGGAGGGCCACGAACTGCTCTGGTACGCGACCCAGGAACTCGGCCACGTGGCCGACTGATCCCGCAGCCCCCGCAGCCCCCGGAGCCGCCAGAGCTGCCACAGCCCCCGGAGCAGCCAGAACCCCCGGAGCCCCGGAGCCCTCTTTGCTGTCGATTATCCTGCTGCCGTTGACGCCGGTAGCGCAGGGAGAAGTCCGTGTTCGATGCCGTAACGAACGTTCCGAGCCCAGTGAACGAGCCGGTCAGGCATTATGCGCCGGGCAGCGCCGAGCGTGCCGCCCTGGAGAACCGGATCAAGGAACTCGCGGCTGAGCAGGCCGAGCTCACCATGACGATCGGCGGCGGGCAGCGGATGGGCGCCGGCGAGAGCATCGATGTGGTCCAGCCGCACAACCGCCGGCACGTGCTCGGCCGGCTCGGCGACGCGTCCGACGAGGACGTGTCGGCGGCCATCGAGGCTGCCCGGAGGGCCGCGCCGGGGTGGCGTGAGCTGTCCTTCGACGACCGCGCGGCGATCTTCCTGCGCGCCGCCGACCTGCTGTCCGGGCCGTGGCGGGCCACGATCAACGCCTCGACCGTCCTCGGCCAGTCCAAGTCCGTGTACCAGGCCGAGATCGACGCGGCCTGCGAGCTGATCGACTTCTGGCGGTACAACGTGTACTACGCCAGGCGGCTGCTGTCCGAGCAGCCCGGGTCGGCCCCCGGCTCGTGGAACCGGCTCGAGTACCGCCCGCTCGAGGGGTTCGTGCTGGCGATCACTCCGTTCAACTTCACGTCGATCGCTGGCAACCTGCCGACCGCGCCCGCCCTGCTCGGCAACGTCGTGGTCTGGAAGCCGTCCCCCACCCAGCAGTTGTCCGCGCACTACCTGATGCGCCTGCTCGAGGCCGCCGGCCTGCCGCCCGGGGTGATCAACCTGGTGACCGGCAACGGCCGGGCGGTCTCGGAGGTGGCGCTGCGGCAGCCGGACCTGGCCGGGATCCACTTCACCGGCTCTACCGCGACCTTCCAGCACCTGTGGCGCACGGTGGGGGAGAACATCACGGGGTATCGCGGCTACCCCCGGATCGTCGGTGAGACCGGCGGCAAGGACTTCGTCGTCGCCCATCCGTCCGCCGACCCCGACATCCTGGTCACCGCGCTGGTCCGGGGGGCCTACGAGTACCAGGGCCAGAAGTGCTCCGCAGCCTCGCGCGCGTACGTGCCCCGGTCGGTGTGGAACCGCATGCGGGACCCGCTTCTCGACACGGTGGGCTCGCTGACCATGGGCGACGTCTCCGCCGACCTGTCGCTGTTCATGGGCGCGGTGATCGACGACAGGGCCTTCGCCAAGCACACCGACGCCCTGGCCAGGGCCAGGACGCGGCCATCGATCCGGGTGCTCGCCGGCGGCGGGACCGATGGGTCCGAGGGGTACTTCGTCGAGCCGACGGTGCTGGAGGGCGCCGACCCGACGGACGAGGTCTTCACCACCGAGTACTTCGGGCCGATCCTGGCCGTGCACGTGTTCGAGGACGCGAACTACGCCAGCGTCGTGGCCCAGGCGGCGGACATCGCACCGTACGCGCTGACCGGGTCGATCATCGCGCAGGACCGGGCGGCCATCGCCGAAGCCACGGATGCGCTGCGGTTCTCGGCCGGTAACTTCTACATCAACGACAAGCCGACCGGCGCGGTCGTCGGCCAGCAGCCGTTCGGCGGGGCCAGGGCCAGCGGCACCAACGACAAGGCGGGCTCGATCTTCAACCTGATCCGCTGGGTGAACACCCGCACGATCAAGGAACTGTTCGTCCCCCCGACCGACTACCGCTACCCCCACATGGGCTGACGACGACCCAGCTCAGCTCGCACTCATGAATGTACCGTTTGACGGCCCACAGTCCGTCTTTTGGTTCATTCATCGCCGGCGAAACGGCGCTGAGGGGTGCCGGGGCTGGCGAAACGGCGCTGAGGGGTGCCGGGGCCGGCGAAACGGCGCTGGCGGGTGCCGGGGCCGGCGAAACGGCGCTGAGGGGTGCCGGGGCCGGCGAAACGGCGCTGACGGGTGCCGGGGCTGGCGGGACTCGCGGGAGGCGGCGGGCTGGCGAGGTGAACGGGGGCCGGCTGGCGGGCTGCGGGTCGGCGGACATCGGGTCGCCGGGTCCCGCGGGCGGATAGGCTCGACCACACACGGTGAGACGCGGCCAAAGATGCCGCGCCATGACCGTCTCGGCGATCGGCGAACCGGAGGCTCCCCATCTACCGCCTGGTTCTGTGGAACATCGACCTGACCCTTGTCGACGTCGCCCGGGTGTCCAGGCAGGCCTATGCCGAAGCGTTCCAGCGGGTGACCGGGCGCCCGCTGGTTGCGCTGCCGCAGACCGTGGGCCGGACGGACTCGGAGATCTTCTTCGAGGCGCTGGCGCTCAACGACGCCAGCTCCGGAGGGGTCCCGGACCCGGCCGATCCCGGCAGCCAGGAACTGCTGGGCAGGTACACGCGGGAGCTCGCGATCTCGTTCGGCTCCCGGCTCGGCCTGCTGACCGCGCAGGGGCGCGAGCTGCCGGGCGCAACCGACGCGGTGGCCGCCGTGGCCGGCCTGCCCGGCGTCATCCAGTCGGTGCTCACGGGAACGATCAGGCCGAACGCGACGGCGAAGCTCGAGGCCTTCGGCATGGACGCGTTCTTCGACTTCGAGATCGGCGGCTACGGATCCGAGATCTACCCCAAGGGCGCCCAGCTGCTCAGCTCGCGGGGCCGGGCCGCGGACAAGTACCGCGGGGACATCGTCTCCACGGTCTACATCGCGGACTCGGGCAGGGACGTCGAGGCGGCCAGGATCGGCGGCGCCCGCTGCGTCGCCGTGGCCAGCGGCCGGTCAACCGCCGGCGAGCTGCGCGAGTCAGGGGCCGACGTCGTGCTCAGCGATCTTTCCGACACCGAGTCCGTCGTCGGCGCTGTCGACCGGCTGACCAGTGCGGTGTCGGCCGGCTGACCGGCCTGGCGCATAGTCGTAACCATGAGTGGCGTTGGCTTGACGATCTACGGCGTGACCGCGCTGGTCTTCATGATGTCGATGTACGCGCTGGAGCGCCGCAACCACGCGTTCATCCTTGCCTTTGCGGCCGGCTGCATGCTGGCCAGCAGCTACGGCTTTCTGTCCGGCGCCTGGCCGTTCGGCGCGGTCGAGGCGATCTGGTCGCTGATCGCCCTGCGCCGCTACGCGGCCGCCGTGCGCGAGTCCCGGCAGCCCGGGCAGCCCGGGCAGCCAGGCCGAGCAGGCCGTCGTTGCGAGGACGCACCGGACACCGCATGCTGATGCCTATGCCATCCGACGACCAGGTCGGCGCCGCCCTGGGCGGGCGCGACTACGGGGAAACGCTCTGGGAGCCGACCGAGCAGGCCATCCGCGACGCGCGGATCACCGACTACGCCGCGTGGCTGGCCCGCGGCCATGGCCCCGGTCTGTCCGGATACGACGCGATCTGGCGCTGGTCGGTGGCGGACCCCGCCGGCTTCTGGTCGTCGATCTGGGACTATTTCGGCGTGCTCGGCCGCCGCGGGGATGGCCCGGTGCTGTCCGGCGGCCCGATGCCGGACGTGACCTGGTTCGGCGGGTCCACGCTCAACTATGCGCGCAACGCGCTGCGCACGGCGCAGGCCGATCCCGGCCGAACCGCGGTCATCTACCGCTCGGAGTCCGGACGGGCCGGAACGCTGTCCTACGGCGAGCTCGCCGCCGAAGTGGCCCGGGTGCGCGGCGGACTGCGGGCGCTCGGCGTCACCAAGGGCGACCGGGTGGCCGCCTACCTGCCGAACATCCCCGAGGCGCTGGTCGGCCTGCTCGCCACCGCCAGCCTCGGCGCGATCTGGTCGTCGTGCTCGCCGGACTTCGGGCCGCACAGCGTGACCGACCGCCTGGCGCAGATCGCGCCCAAGGTGCTGATCGCGGCCGACGGCTACCCCTACAACGGCAAGTGGTACGACCGGCGGCAGCAGGTCAAGGACATCGTGGCCGAACTGCCCAGCCTGGAGGCCGTGATCACGGTGCGGTACTCCGGCGATGCGGCCCCGGTGGAGCTGGACTGGGAGTCCCTCCCGGACGGCGCGGGGGCACACGCCGGCGCGTTCGAGGAGGTGCCGTTCGAGCACCCGCTGTGGGTGCTGTACTCGTCGGGCACCACCGGGCTGCCCAAGCCGATCGTGCACGGGCACGGTGGCGTGGTCCTCGAGCACCTGAAATGCATGGGCCTGCAGCACGACGTGCACCCGAACGACACGTTCTTCTGGTACACCACCACCGGCTGGATGATGTGGAACTACGTGGCCGCCGGCCTGCTGCTCGGCGCGGCCGTGGTCCTCTACGACGGCAGCGCCACCCACCCGGCCACCGACGCGCTCTGGCGGCTGGCCGACGAGACAGGCGTCACCTACTTCGGCTCCGGCGCGCCGTACCTGGTCGCCTGCATGAAGGCCGGGCTGCGCCCGGGTGACACCAGCGACCTGTCCCGGCTGCGCGGCGTCGGCTCGACCGGGTCGCCGCTGCCGCCCGAGGCGTTCCGCTGGGTCTACGACGCGGTGGGCGGCGACGTGCTGCTCGGGTCGTTCTCCGGCGGCACCGACCTGTGCACCGGGTTCGTCGGCCCGAACCCGCTGCTGCCGGTGCGGTCCGGTGTGATCGCCGGGAGGTGCCTGGGCGCGCGGGTCGAGGCCTACGACCCGGCCGGCCGGTCCGTCATCGGTGAGGTCGGCGAGCTGGTGATCACGCAGCCCATGCCGTCGATGCCGGTCGGGTTCTGGAACGACCCCGGCGGCGCCCGGTACGCCGGCAGCTACTTCGCCGACTACCCGGGCGTGTGGCGGCACGGCGACTGGATCATGATGCTGCCCGACGGGGGGTGCATCATCTACGGGCGGTCCGACGCCACCCTGAACCGCGGCGGCGTGCGGATGGGGACCAGCGAGTTCTACCGGATCGTGGAGGCGCTGCCCGAGGTCGCCGACAGCCTGGTGATCGACACCGGACGGCTGGGTGCCGAAGGCAGGCTGATCCTGTACGTGGTTCCGGCCGAGGGGCACGAGCTCGACGACGACCTGACCGGCCGGATCCGGTCCGGGCTGCGTTCCGGGCTGTCGCCGCGGCACGTCCCGGACGAGATCCACCAGGTGCCCGGCATCCCGAGGACGCTGTCCGGCAAGAAGCTCGAGGTTCCGGTCAGGAAGATCCTGCTGGGCACGCCGGTCGCCGAGGCTGCCGACCCGGACGCGCTGGCCAACCCCGAGGTCCTGGCCTCGTTCGCCCCCGAGGCCGAGGCGACGGGCGAGCCGGAGGGCGAGCGGGGAGCGCGGTGAGCCAGCAGACGGGGCCGCAGCGCCCGGCCCGCGACCGCAGTTTCGGCGAAGAGGGCGGCAAGCTGACCTACGGCAGCTACCTTCGGCTGCCCGAGCTGCTGGAACAGCAGGTGCCGCAAGTGGTCCCCCCGGCACACGACGAGCTGCTGTTCATCACCGTCCACCAGGCCTACGAGCTGTGGTTCAAGCAGCTGCTGTTCGAGCTGACCGCGGCGCGCGACGCCATGCGGCCCGGCGAGACGTGGCGCGCCAGGCAGCTGCTGCAGCGGGCGCACGTGATCGAGCGGCTGCTGGTCGGCCAGATCGACGTGCTGGAGACCATGACGCCGCAGGACTTTCTCGAGTTCCGGGCGGCCCTGGCGCCGGCCAGCGGCTTCCAGTCGGTACAGTTCCGGGAGCTCGAGTTCCTGTCCGGCGCGAAGAACCCAAGGTTCGTGGCCCGGTTCCGTGAGCTTACCGACGAAGAGCGGCGGCGCCTCGCCCGCCGTCTCGCCGAGCCGACCCTGTGGGACGCGTACACCGACCTGCTCAGGTCGCGAGGACTGGAGGCCGAGACCGACGACCAGATCCTGACGTCGCTCGTTGCCGTTGCCCGGGACCGCAGCAGCCATGACGACCTGTGGCAGCTCGCCGAGGACCTGCTGACCCACGACGAGCTGTCCGGGCTCTGGCGGGCCAGGCACGTGCAGATGGTAGAACGGCAAATCGGCACGAAGTCGGGCACGGGCGGGTCGACTGGAGCCCCATACCTGCGCAAGAGAGTGCCGATCAGGTATTACCCCCTGCTCTGGGAGCTGCGAGATTGGTTGTAGACACCTGCGGGGGGCTCCGCCCCCCGCATCCCCCCCGAAACCCAAAACCCCAGAACAACAGAACCAAAGTCAAAACCGTAAAATCAAGATCAAAATCAAAACCTTCAAGTTCACAAGTTCCACAAAGGAGTGGAAAAGCGATGGCTGACATCGTGGGCGACGAGAAGGAAGCACTGCTGGCCGAGACGGCAGCGGTCGGCGCCGCCGCTGGCGGCGCGGCCGAGGTTGGCGACTTCCGCAACTACCTGAATGCCTACTACCGGCACGTCGCGCTCGAGGACCTGTCCGCCGCCGGGCCGGAGCGCCTGGCGGCGACCGCGATCGAGCAGGCGAAGCTCGCCGCCTACCGCCCGCAGGGGCGGGCCCTGGTGCGGGTCCGCCGCGGGGGAGCCGCCGCGTGCGCGGCGACCAGGGACGTCGTCGATATCGTCACCGACGACATGCCGTTCCTCGTGGACTCGATCCGGATGGAGCTCACCCGGCACGACGTCACCACGCACCTGGTGGTGCATCCCCAGTTCCTCGTCAACCGCAGCATCACCGGGGAGCTGCGGGAGGTCATCGGGGTTGTCGACGGGGAGCGCCAGGCCCACGACGAGATCGCCGAGTCGTGGACCCACATCGAGATCAGCCGGCTGTCCGAGCGCGAGGGGGCCACGCTGCAGCGGGACCTCGAGCGCGTTCTCGGCGACGTGCGCGTGGCGGTGGAGGACTGGCACCGGATGCAGGCCAGGGCCGTGCAGCTGGCCGAGCAGCTGGCGATGTCGCCGGAGGGCGGCGCGCCGGCGAGCGACGAGTCTCCGGCCGAGGTCGAGGCGCTGATGCGGTGGCTGGCCGACGGGCACTTCACGTTCCTCGGGTACCGCGAGTACGACCTGCTGGACGAGCCGGGCGGGATGGCGCTGCGCGGCGTTCCCGGCACCGGGCTCGGCATCCTGCGGCACGATCGGGTCGGCTCGAAGTCGTTCGCCGCGCTGCCCCCAGAGGTACGGGCCAGGGCCAAGGATCCAGAGCTGCTGATCCTGACCAAGGCGAACTCCCGCTCGACCGTGCACCGCCCCAGCTACCTGGATTATGTGGCGGTCAAGCGGATGGACCATGCCGGGCAGGTCACCGGCGAGTACCGGTTCCTCGGCCTGTACACCCACGACGCCTACACCGAGAGCATCACCAGGATCCCGGTGCTGCGGCGCAAGCTCACCGAGATGCTCGCGGCCTTCGGCTTCGCCGCCGATGGCCACGACGGCAAGGACCTCGCCGAGTTCATGGAGAACTACCCGCGCGAGGACCTGTTCCAGACCACCGTGGCCGAGCTGGTGCCGGTCGCCGAGGGCGTGCTGCGGCTGCGCGAGCGCACCCAGCCGCGGCTGTTCCTCCGCAAGGACATCTACGGCCGCTACATGTCCTGCCTGCTCTACCTGCCCAGGGACCGCTATACCACCCAGGTCAGGCTGCGCACCCAGGAGATTCTGCTCGAGACGCTGAACGGCGCGAGCACCGACTACAGCGTGATGGTCGGCGAGTCGCCGGTGGCGCGGCTGCACATCGTGGTGCGGGCCGGGCGCGGCCAGATGCTGCCCGACGTGGACACCGCCAAGCTCGAGGCCGAGGTGGCCGCCGCGATCCGGTCCTGGGACGACGACCTGGCCGAGGAGGCGGTGTGCCAGCTCGGTGAGGAGCGCGGGCAGGCGGTCCTGGCGATGTGCGCCGGCGGTGCGATCCCGCCGACGTACAAGACCGACGTCCCGGCCAACGTGGCCGTCGACGACCTGTCAAAGGTGCTGAAGCTGCGCGAGTCGGGCGAGAGCGTCGCATTCGACCTGTGGGAATCCGAGAGCTACGTCGGCGGGGTGCCGATCGACGACTCGCCGGACGACGAGCCGCAGGACCCCGGGGACGGGCACCGGGTCTGGCGGCTCTCGATCTACCGCACCGGTTCCCCGATCACGCTGACCGACGTGCTGCCCCGGCTGCAGCACATGGGCGTCGACGTGGTCGACGAGCACCCGTACGAGTTCGAGGCCGCCGAGCCGTTCTGGATCTATGACTTCGGGCTGCGCCGCAGCGGCGAGGGCTCGGATCCCTCCGCGCGCACGCCCACGTCGGTCGCGTCGGTCAAGGACCTGGTCCAGGACGCTCTCGGCGCGCTGTGGCACGGCGACGTCGAGGACGACGGGTTCAACGCGCTGGTGCTCGACGGCCACCTGACCTGGCGCCAGGTGGTGCTGCTGCGCGCCTACGCCAAGTACCTGCGCCAGGCGGGCAGCACGTTCAGCCAGAGCTACGTCGAAAGGGTGCTGCGCTCGAACATCACGATTACCCGTTTGCTCGTCCGTCTCTTCGAGTCCCGGTTCGACCCGGAGCGCCAGCCCGGCGAGGCCGAGCGCAGCGAGGCCATCACCGAGGAGATCAGGGGCGAGCTCGACGAGGTCGAGAGCCTCGACCAGGACCGCATCCTGCGCGCCTACTGGGGCCTGATCACCGCGACGCTGCGGACGAACTACTTCACCGAGCCCGCCACGGGGCGGCCGCGGGCTCCCTACCTGGTGGTCAAGCTCGACGCCGGGCAGGTGCCCGACCTGCCGGCACCCCGGCCCGAGTTCGAGCTGTTCGTCTACTCGCCCCGGTTCGAGGCCGTGCACCTGCGGTTCGCTGGCGTGGCACGGGGCGGCCTGCGCTGGTCGGACCGGCGCGAGGACTTCCGCACCGAGATCCTCGGCCTGGCCAAGGCGCAGGAGGTGAAGAACTCGGTGATCGTCCCCTCCGGCGCCAAGGGGGGGTTCGTCTGCAAGCAACTGCCCGATCCCAGCGACCGCGAGGCTTACCAGGGCGAGGTGCTCGCCTGCTACCGCAACTTCATCAGCGCGATGCTCGACGTGACCGACAACCTGGAGGCCGGGCGCGTGGTGCCGCCCGCGCACGTGGTCCGCCGTGACGGCGACGACGTCTACCTGGTCGTCGCCGCCGACAAGGGCACCGCGACGTTCTCCGACACCGCGAACGAGATCGCCTCCAGCCGCGGGTTCTGGCTCGGGGATGCGTTCGCCTCCGGTGGCTCGGAGGGCTACGACCACAAGAAGATGGGCATCACCGCCCGGGGCGCCTGGGAGTCGGTCAAGTTCCACTTCCAGACCATGGGCATCGACGTCGACCAGACCGATTTCACAGTGGTCGGGATCGGCGACATGTCCGGCGACGTGTTCGGCAACGGCATGCTGCTTTCCCGGCACATCAGGCTTGTCGCGGCCTTCGACCACCGGCACGTGTTCCTCGATCCCGATCCGGACCCGGCGGCCAGCTTCGCCGAGCGGCAGCGGCTGTTCGACCTTCCCCGCTCCTCGTGGGCGGATTACGACGCCTCGCTGATCTCCGAGGGCGGGGGCGTGTGGCCGCGGTCGGCGAAGTCGGTGCCGGTCTCGCCGCAGGTGCGGGCGGCGCTCGGCCTGGACGAGGGCACGAACGCGCTGCCGCCGGACGAGCTGATCTCCGCAATCTTGCGTGCCCCGGTCGACCTGCTGTGGAACGGCGGAATCGGCACCTACGTCAAGGCGACCGGCCAGACCCAGGCGGACGCGGGGGACCGGACCAACGACGCGGTCCGGGTCGACGCGTCCGAGCTCCGCGTCCGGGTCGTCGGCGAGGGCGGGAACCTCGGCCTGACCCAGGAGGCGCGAATCGAGTACGCGCTCGGCGGCGGCCGGGTGGACACCGACTTCATCGACAACTCGGCGGGCGTCGACACCTCGGACCACGAGGTCAACATCAAGATCCTGCTGGACGGCGTGGTCAGGGACGGCGAGCTGACGCCCGCCGACCGCGGCAAGCTGCTGCACGAGATGACCGGCGAGGTCGGCGAGCTGGTGCTCACCCACAACTACCTGCAGAACCGGGTCCTGGCCGCGGCCACCGCCCAGGCGCCGCAGATGCTGCACGTGCACGCCCGCTACATCCGCAAGCTGGAGCGCGACGGGCGGATCTCGCGCCGGCTCGACGTGCTGCCGGGGGACAAGGAGATCGCCGAGCGCCGGTCCGCCGGCACGGGCCTGACCAGCCCGGAGTTCTCCGTCCTGCTCGCCCAGACCAAGATCGCCACAGCCCAGGAGGTGCTGGCCTCCGGCCTGCCCGACGACCCGTATCTGCGCCAGGCGCTGACCGGCTACTTCCCCAGGCCACTGCGCGAGCGCTACGCCGACCGGATGCGGTCCCACCGGCTGCACCGGGAGATCATCACCACCGTGGTGATCAACGACATGGTCGACCGGTCAGGCATCACGTTCGCGTTCAGGCTCAATGAGGAGACCGGCGCATCGGTGCCGGACATCACCGCTGCCTGGCTGGTCGCGCGGAACGTGTTTGACATGTCCGGGTTCTGGGCGCTGGTCGAGGGGCTGGACGGCAGGGTCGGCACGTCGGTCCAGGTGCTGCTCATGCTGGAGGGCCGCAAGCTCACCGAGCGGGCGGCGCGCTGGCTGCTGCACAACCGCCGCCCGCCGTTCGACGTCCAGGCGATGATCGACTTCTTCGCCGCTGGCGTGCTGGCCACGGGCTCGGGCCTGCCCAGTCTGCTCACCGGCAGCGACCTGACCGGGTTCGAGGAGCGCCGGGATTCGTTCACCGCCCGGGGTGTGCCGCTCGGCCTGGCCGAGCGGGTCGCCGCGATGGTCCCTGCCTACTCGGCCTTCGACATCGTGGACGTGGCCGCGAGCGTCGGCCGGCCGGTCGAGGAGACCGCCGAGGTGTACTTCGACCTCGCCGACCGGCTGCAGATCACCAGGCTGCGGGACCGGATCACCGCGCTGCCCCGCGAGGACCGGTGGAACACGATGGCCCGGGCCGCGCTCCGCGACGACCTGTACAGCGCGCACGCGGCGCTAGCCGCCGACGTGCTCCAGGTGACCGGGCCCGGCAGGCCCGAGGACCGGCTGGCCGCGTGGGTGCAGCGGAACGAGTCGGCGGTGCGGCGGGCGGCCCAGACGCTGACGGAGATCTGGGAGACCGACCGGTTCACGGTGGCGACCCTGTCCGTGGCGGTGCGCGCGGTCCGCACGCTGGTCTCCGCCAGCGCGCTGCCCAGCTAGCACCGCCGGGCTGGCACCGCCGGGCTGGCACCGCCGGGCTGGCACCGCCGGGCTAGGAGCCGCCCGCCTGCAGGAAGGCGAAGCCGGCGGGGTCGATGTTGCCGCCGGACAGGACGACACCGACCCGCCGGCCGCTCGCCGGAACCGCGCCGCACAGCAAGGCCGCGAGCGGCACCGCCCCGCTCGGCTCGACGACGACCTTCAGCCGGGCGAAGCAGAACAGCATGGCCTCGACGATCGCGGCCTCGGGCACGGTCACGACGTCGTCGAGCTGGCGCTGGTTGATCGGGAACGTGAGCTCGCCCGGCACCGGGGTGCGCAGGCCGTCGGCGATCGTGTCCACCGTGTCCAGCTCGACCCGGTGGCCCGCGCGCAGCGACCGGCTGGTGTCGTCGGCCCCCGCGGGCTCGACCCCGATCATCGCCACGCCGGGGATCAGGGCTTTGACCGCGGTCCCGACGCCCGCGGCCAGGCCGCCCCCGCCCACCGGCACCAGCACGAGGTCGAGCTCGCCCGCCTGCTCGGCCAGTTCCACGCCGATCGTGCCCTGCCCGGCCATGACGTCGTAGTCGTCGAACGGCCGGATCATCGTCAGCGACCGCTCCTGCGCCGCTGCGGCGGCCACCTCCTCCCGGCGCTCCGTGGCCGGGTCGTACCGGCGGATCTGTGCGCCGTAGCCCTCGATCGCGGCGAGTTTCGCCGGCGACCCGGTCGCCGGGACGACCACCACGGCGGGGATGTCCAGCAGCGAGGCTGCAAGGGCCAGCGCGGCCCCGTGATTGCCCGATGAATACGCGACCACCCCCCGCGCCCTTTCGTCCGCGTCGAGCAGGCTGAGGCGGTTGTAGGCGCCGCGGAACTTGAACGATCCGCTGCGCTGGAATGGCTCGGCCTTCAGGCAGACGGTGGCGCCGCATTTGGCGTCGAGGATGCGGGAGGTCAGCAATGGGGTGCGGTGTGCGATCCCGGCAAGCCGGGTGGCAGCGGCCCGAACCCGGTCGAACGTGAGGGCCTGCTGGCCGGTCGAGGCGGGAATGGGTAATCCTTTCGTTCGGCCCTGGCTAACGTTTGTCTTCTCTGCAAACGATAGCTTCGGCAGATACGGCCTCGGCAACAAGCGGACATGCCAGCCTGACGTAGGCTTTCCGGCATGGCTACGGACCCTGCGGGCGAAATCTCGGACCTGTCGTCGAAGCTCGCCAGCGTGGAGGCCGTCCTCGACCCGGAGGCCATGCGCAAGGAAGCCGACGCGCTGCGCGAGCGTGCGGGCGAGCCCGGGCTGTGGGAAGACCAGGAGCAGGCGCAGGCCGTCACCCGCCGGCTGTCCTACCTCGACGGCGAGCTGTCCCGGCTGGACAGCCTGCACCGCCGCCTCGAGGACACCAAGGTGCTCTTCGAGCTGGCCGAGAGCGAGAGCGACGAGGCGACCCGGGAAGAGGCGACCCGGGACCTGGCTGCGCTCCGCAAGGAGATCGACCAGCTGGAAGTCAGGACGCTGCTGTCCGGCGAATACGACGCGCGCGAGGCACTGATCACCATCAACGCGCAGGCGGGCGGCGCCGACGCGGCGGACTGGGCGGAGGGCCTGCGCCGGATCTACCTGCGCTGGGCCGAGCGGCACGGGTTCTCGACCGAGATCTACGACACCTCCTACGCGGAAGAGGCGGGGATCAAGTCGACGACGTTCGCGGTCAAGGCCCCCTATGCCTACGGCACGCTGCGCGGCGAGCACGGCACCCACCGGATGGTGCGGATCTCGAAGTACGACAACCAGGGCCGCAGGCAGACCTCGTTCGCTGGCGTCGACGTGATCCCGGTGGTTCAGCAGGCCGACCACATCGAGGTGCCCGAGGACGAGATACGGGTGGACGTGTTCCGCTCCAGCGGGCCCGGCGGCCAGGGGGTCAACACCACCGACTCGGCGGTGCGGATCACCCACCTGCCGACCGGGATCGTCGTCTCCTGCCAGAACGAGCGGAGCCAGATCCAGAACCGCGCCAGCGCGATGGCCGTGCTGCAGGCCAAGCTGCTCGAGCGCAAGCGGGAGGAGCAGCAGGCGAAAATGGCCGAGCTGCGCGGGGATCACGCCGGCAGCTGGGGCACCCAGATCCGCAACTACGTCCTGCACCCGTACCAGAACATCAAGGACCTGCGGACCGGCATCGAAACCGGCAACACCACCGCGGTGATGGACGGCGAGATCGACGACTTCATCGACGCCGAGATCCGCTGGCTCCGCACCCAGGGCCTGTGACATTCGGGGGGACGACCCCCACCCCCGCCGGCGCGGCAGCGGGGAATGCGGCAGCGGGGAATCCTGTCAGCGGATAGAGCTGACGCGTTACCCCGTACTGACAGGTTTCCCCGCTACTCAGCAGAACGGGCGGCCGCCCCTGGTGGGGACGGCCGCCCGGTTTGGGTTTGGGGCTTACTTCACGAAGTACCAGTCCTCAGGGGTGATGCTGAGGGTCGGGCTCTGCGGGAAGTAACCCTTGAGGCTGTTGGAAACCTCGGTCAGGGTGTAGGCGGCGTTCGGCTGGTAGATGACCGGCAGCTGCGGCGCCAGGTAGTCCTGCCACTTGTAGAACAGCGACAGGCTGTCGTTGGTCAGCGTCTGTGTGATCAGCGAGTCGTTGGTCTTGTCGCAGTACCCGCCGGAGTTCGCGACCGCGCCGCACTCGAACAGCTGGTCGCCGGTTGGCAGGTAGTCCGGGGAGAACGACCAGCCGAACCCCCAGTTCGCCATGTCCCAGTTGCACGGGGACTTGACCACGACGCAGTTGCCGCCAACCTCCGAGAGCACGTCGCCGAGCGTCTTGGGCACCAGGTTCAGCTTGATCCCGATCGACGACGAGTTCGACTGCAGCTGCGTCATCTCGGACTGGACCCAGGCTGTCCCGGTCAGGTACACGAAGGTGAAGTTCAGCGGGCTGCCCGCGGTGATCCCGGCTCCGCACTCGTCCGCGGCCGTGCCCGGCTTCACGCAGGTGCTGGTCCCGCCCGGGGTCACCTTCCAGCCGTGGCTGGCCAGCAGCTGCTTGGCCTTGGTCGGGTTGTACGGGTATGGGTCACCGGACCGGCCCTTGGACGACAGCCACTTGGTGGCCGGCGTCGCCGCGACCGGGCCGACGGTCAGGGCGCCGTACCCGCGCAGCGGGCCGGAGATGATCGCGGCCTGGTTCATCATGTACTGCAGCGCCTGCCGGAAGTACAGCTGCTTGAAGATGGCGGCGTGGTCGCTGATGCTCGACTGGAAGTTAATGGCCGAGTAGTCGATGCCCCACGGGTACAGCGGGTCCAGCGTGTAGCCCGCCAGCGGGTTGGAGCCCACCGACGCGTTGGCCGGCTTGGCCGGGGCGTCCTCGTCGGGCAGGTAGCCGACGTCGATCTTGGTGCTGGAGCTCGGCGAGCGCAGCACATCGTACTCGGCCGCGTCCGTGGTGAACGGCACCTCCTCGAACGCCGACAGCTTCGGCTTGACCGGGCCCGAGTACTTCTTGTTCGGCACGAACGTGTTGTGGCCGTCGGCGTTGAACGAGCTCAGCCGCCACGGCCCGTCCACGATGCCCCAGATCGGCGACGTCGCGTACCCACTGAGGTTCTGGGCCTGCTTGTTCAGGTAGCTGTAAACCGCCGCGCAGTCGCTGACCGTGGTCTCGCAGTTGCTGGGCCCGCTAGCAGTCTTGTCCCACGCCGTAGGCATCGGGACGATCTGGCTCAGGTCGTTGTACTGGAGCCAGGACGGCGAGTAGGCCTTGCTCATCGTCATCTGGATCTCGGTCGGGCTGACGACCTTGATACTCGTCATGTTCGCCGGGAAGCCGGTGTACGCGCCGTAGTCGGCGGGCACGGCCTTCTCCATGTTCAGCCAGAACATGACGTTCTGTGCGGTCACCGGAGTGCCGTTCGACCACATGTAGTGCTTCAGGGTGATCGTCACGTTCCGTCCGCTGACCACCGGCGGGTTGGCCAGGCTCAGCGAGTTGTTCACCTCCGGCTGGCCGTTCTGGCCGAACCAGTACAGCGGCCGGTACATCAGGTACTGCAGGTCGAACAGGTTCAGGTTGCTGATGTTGGTGCTGTTCACGTACGGGAAGATGTAGCTCGGGGTGCTCGACGGCGGCTCCGCCCATACGGCCGTCCCGCCCTTGACGGGGGTTGTCCCCGATGACGAGTTGCTAGGACTACTGCTGCTGCACCCTGCCGCGACGAGCGCCAGCACCACAGCGCCTGCCGCGAGTAGCCGAAGGTGAAGCCTAGGTCGTGATCGACGTAGCCACGCGGGCACTGACCTCATATCTGGGATTCCTTCCGGGCGCTAGGGCCGAGACGGCAATACCGACGGGCCCCAGTTCCGAAAGGGGCTACCGCCGGCGTCACGCCATGTGATCGATATCGCCCAACCCCAGCACGCCGAGACGTGTGCGGTCCAGTGCAACAGTAGGAATAGTCCCAGGCTGGGATGCTTTTGTGATGTGCGCGTGACTGTAACTCCGGCCGTGACCGCGAGTCACCGCCGTGCGTAGCCGGGCCTGCCCGGGGCGTAGCGGCCATGATTCCAGAGAGCCGGCCGCCCTACCTGGGCAGACGCGTCAGTGCGCCAGGTGCAGGGCCAGCATCATCAGCAGCAGCGCGATCAGCGCCGCGGCCACCAGTGGCAGCGTCATGCCGGGCCCGGCGTGGTGGTGCATCCGGGCCCGCGCCGCGGCGCAAACCGGGCACCGGCCTTCGGCCACCGGTCCAGCGCACTGGGCGCAGATCAGGTGCTCGCAACTCATCTTGGGTCCCTCCGGGCCGGCGCCTACCCGGTCACTTCGACGATGTTGGACGTTCTAAGCCAGTTTCCCCCCTAGACTGTCCGATGGCCAACCCGGGGCGCGATTAGCGCCATGGCCGGCAGTCCGTAACTCGTCTAGCGCGTGTGATGGGCCCGTGATCCACTTCGACAATGTGACCAAGACGTACGCGAATCAGAGCCGCCCCGCCCTGGAGAGCATCACGCTTGACGTTGAAAAGGGCGAGTTCGTCTTCCTTGTCGGGCCGTCAGGCTCCGGCAAGTCGACGTTCCTGCGGCTGGTGCTCAAGGAAGAGCGCCCGACCGAGGGCAGAATTCACGTCGCCGGCCGGGATCTCGCGCGGCTCACCAACTGGAAGGTGCCGCACCTGCGCCGCAGGATCGGCTGTGTCTTCCAGGACTTCCGGCTGCTGCCGAGCAAGAACGTCTACCAGAACATCGCCTTCGCGCTGGAGGTCATCGGCAAGCCAAGGCGCTTCATCCGCAAGGTCGTGCCCGAGGTGATCGACCTCGTCGGCCTCGAGGGGAAGCGGGACCGGATGCCCGACGAGCTTTCCGGTGGCGAACAGCAGCGCGTGGCGATGGCTCGCGCGTTCGTGAACAGGCCGATGATCCTGCTGGCCGACGAGCCAACGGGCAACATCGACCCGGCGACATCGATCGGAATCATGAAAGTTCTCGACCGCATCAACCGGACCGGTACTACGGTCGTCATGGCCACGCACGATGCGGCGATCGTGGACTCCATGCGCAAGCGCGTCATCGAGCTCGAATACGGCAAGGTGGTGCGCGACCAGTCGCGCGGGGTTTACGGCCAGGCCTACTGACCGGCCAGGCGCGGACTACCGAGGGGCCAGCGACAATGCGCGCGCAGTTTGTCTTCCATGAGGTGTGGATCGGCCTCAGGCGGAACCTGACGATGACCATCGCCCTGGTTGTCGTGGTGGCGATCAGCCTGTCGCTGCTCGGCACCGGGCTGCTGTTCGTCAAGCAGGTCAACGACACCAGGACCTTCTGGCAGGGGCGGGTCCAGCTCTCCGTCTACCTGTGCACGAAGAGCAGTTCGAGCCCGCAGTGCACCAAGAACGGCCCGGTCACCGCCACCGAGCTGGCGTCGATCCACCAGACGCTGGCCGGGCTGCCCCAGGTCGCGAGCGTGACCTACGTGTCGCAGACGGCCGCGTACTCGCAGTTCAAGTCGGAGTTCCCGTCGATGGTGAACTCGGTCACCCCGGACGAGATCCCCAACTCCTTCGAGGTGCGGCTCAAGAACACCCAGGCCGACACCACGATCGTGACCGAGAGCGTCGACGGGCAGCCCGGCGTCGACCAGATCGTCGATAACGCGGCCATTCTGGACCGGTTCTACAATCTCCTCGGCGGGGCGCGGGACGCGGTCGTGGTTATCGCCATCATCCTGGTTATCGCTGCCGTGCTGCTGGTCGCGAACACCATCCGGCTGTCGGCCTTCAACCGGCGCAGGGAAACCAGCATCATGCGCCTGGTCGGCGCGTCCAACTTCTACGTTCAGCTGCCGTTCCTCATGGAGGGCGTGCTCGCCGGCCTGATTGGCTGGCTCGTGGCGTCGGGCCTGCTCGTCGCCGTAAAATCGCTGTGGCTTGATACGCTGCAGCAGTATTTCCCGTTCAACGTGCAGTTGACGAGCACGGACCTGATCCAGGTCATCCTCCTGGTGATGATCCTCGGTGTGCTGCTGACCGGCGCGACGTCCTTCCTCACGCTGCGGCGTTATCTGCGCGTGTGACGCGCAGGGTAGGAATGTGGCAGCCGAGCAGGGTAGGAAGGTAATAGCCAGGAACCGCCGCGCACGACACGAATATCACATCGAGGACGTGTTTGAGGCAGGGCTGGTGCTCAGCGGCACTGAGGTGAAATCACTACGGGCGGGCAGAGCCTCGCTCGCGGACGGGTTTGCCCAGATCAGCGACCATGAGGTGTGGCTACACAACGTGCACATACCCGAGTACGCCCAGGGCAGTTGGACCAATCACGAGCCGCGCCGCACTCGTAAGCTGCTGATGCACCGCAAGGAGATCGACAAGCTGGCGGCGGAGACATCGGAGCGTGGCTTGACTCTGGTCCCCCTTTCGCTGTACTTCAAAGACGGGAAGGCCAAGGTCGAGCTGGCTCTGGCCCGCGGCAAGCGGACCTATGACAAGCGCCATGACCTCGCGCGCAGGGACGCTGCCAGAGAGGTTGACCGTGCCCTGCGGCGGCGAAGGTAGCGGAGCGCTGGGCCATGGTCCGCACGCATAACCGAGGCGCGCACGCTGGCAAGCCCGCAGCCAGGGTGGGGGGGCTGGGCAAGGCGGGCTCGCGCGCAGCTGCGGGTGGGGAGGACACGAACGGCGCAAGGGGGACGCCCGTCAGGGGGACCCGGGCCAGGGGGGCCCGGGCTGGCAGGGCGGGCGAGGCGGCCCGGCTGGGCCGAGTGGGCAAAAGGGGAGCCGGGGAAATACGGGTGGGAGGGGTTCGCCCGCGCTTGTCGCGGAAGCGGCTGGTGGCTGCGGTCGGTGCGACCGCACTGCTGCTGATCGGCCTTGCCCTCGGGTGGGTGACGCCCGAGCCGACGGCCGAGCCCACCGTCCAGTCCTTCCTGCTCGACTGGGAGAACGGCCAGTACGCTGCCGCTGCCGGGCTGACGACCGGCGCTCCGGCTGGCGTCGCCGCGGCGTTGCAGGACGCCTACCGGGACGTGGGTGCCGCCGACATCAGCCTCGCCATGTCGACCGTCAGCCAGCACGGCAACAAGGCTTCGGCGTCGTTCGACGCGTCCGTCGTCCTCGGCCGGGGTGGCGAGTCCTGGAACTACCGCGGCTCCTTCGGCCTGAGCCGTGCGGGCTCGGGCTGGAAGGTCGTGTGGAGTCCTTCCGTCATCGCCCCGGGCCTTCGGCCAGGGCTGCGGCTCGCCGTGGTCAGCTCGGAGCCACAGCGGGCGCAACTGCTCGACGCCGAGGGAAAGCCGCTCGCGCCGCTCTCCACCGTCTACACCGTCGGGGTCGTACCCGGCACACTGAAGGATCCGGATCGCACCGCCGACGGCCTGGCCAAGGCCACCGGGCTGCCGGCCAGCCAGCTGCTCGGCTGGATCACGGAGGCGCCGGGCGCCAGCTACCTCGAGCTGGTCAGGCTGACCCCGGCTCGCTATCACCGTCTTCATGCCCGTCTCGCCCGGGTGCCCGGTCTGCGTATCGAGCGGCAGCGGCAGCGGCTGTTCGGCAGCATCGCCTCGGCCGTGTCCGGCCGGGTCGGCAGCGAGGCGGCCGGGGTGCTCCAGGAGGACGGGATTCCGTACCGGCCGGGCACCACCGTGGGGCTGTCCGGACTGCAGGCGGCATTCCAGCGCACGCTCGTCGGCATGCCGACCACGGAGGTAGTCACCGAGAACGCCGCCGGTCACGTGGTTTCCGTGCTGCACACCTGGACCGGCCACGACGGCACGGACGTGCGCACCACCATCAGCGCCAGCGTGCAGCAGGCCGCGAACAGGGCGCTGCAGTCGGTGGGGGACTCGGCCGCGATCGTCGCCATCTCCCCGGCCACCGGCCACGTGCTCGCCGTGGCATCCCGCAGCGCGCCCGGGATGCCGGTGATCGAGCCCCTGTCCGGGAAGTATCAGCCCGGCCAGGCGTTCACGATCATTTCCACGGCGGCGCTGCTGAACACCGGGCAGGTCGGTGTGAACGCGGCCATCCCGTGCAGCTCGTCGAACCCGGTCGGCGGGGAGAACTTCACGAACGATCCGCCGGTGCCGAACCAGGACAAGTTCCAGGCCGACTTCGCGAACGCCTGCTCCACCGCGTTCGCCGGCCTCTCGCTGCGCATGTCCGGCAAGGACCTGAAGGTGACCGCGGCAGGCTTCGGCCTCGGCAAGCCCTGGCAGCTGCCGCTCAGCGCGTTCGCCGGGACCATGCGGTCGCCGGGCAACCAGGCCGAGCTCGCCGAGGACACCATCGGAACCGGCAGCGTCGAGGTCAGCCCGCTGGGCATGGCCATCGCGGCCGCGGTGGTCCAGTCGGGGACGTGGCACCCGCCGTCGCTGGTGACCGACCCGCCCGACCCGGGGCTTACCCCGACGGTTCCGTTCGGGCCGCGGGTCGTCTCCGCGCTGCAGACGCTGATGCGGTCGACGGTCACCAGCGGCGCCGGCCAGGCGGCGAACGTGGGAAACGCACCGGTCTATGGCCAGGTGGGGAGCACCCAGTATGGATCGACTGGGCTGCGGGAGGCCTGGTTCGTCGGCTTCGAGGGCAACGTCGCCTTCGCCGTGCTCGAGCTGACCAGGTCGGCCGGAACGTCGGCGGCGCCGCTGGCCGGCCAGTTCCTGGACGGACTGCAGCCGCGATCGTGACCGTATCGTTGCCCGTATTTTGGTAACGGAGAGCAACCACAGCGGTGCTCGTTGGCGTCTTAGCTAGTGACTGGGGTGCCGCTTGGGGGGTTGCGGCCCAGTCATCGTGATGAGAACCGGGCCTCATCTCGGGGGAGGCCCGGGCTTTAGGACCGGCCCCGACCCTGCCGGTCGACCCCCGTGGGCGCACTATCGGCCACCGCCAGCGCCCACGGGGGTTTTCTCTTGCCCTGGCGCCCCTCGCGGGCATGACCAAGCCGCCGGCGTTGTTCTACTGGAACGTACGTGTCGGGTACTATCGCAGTACAACTCAAGAGGGGGTGACTGGTTTCGACTTCGGTAGTTGATCCAGGGGAAGCGGGCCGAGGGTTGCGGTTACGACCTCGTAAATCCTGTGGCCGCAAAATTACAAGTGCCAACTCAACGCGCACTCGCCTCGCCCTCGCTGCCTAAGCGAGCTTAGAGGCTGTCAGCCCGGGAGCGCCTCCGGCCCGGTGTCTGGCATCAGCTAGGAGGATCCACCGTCTGGCCCGGCCGCGGGACTAGACGGGACATCCAACAGCGGCTGAGCCCGTTCGGCGGCTTGCCTGCAGAGACCGCCGGGGCTGAGAAATAAGCAGAGCAGGCTGCGCCCGGAGAAGCCCTGGTGAGGTACTGAAGGACGCGGGTTCGACCCCCGCCACCTCCAAGAGTGCTCAGTGGAGACCCTGAGCATTGTTGGAGGTGCAGTCCAGATCCCCATATAGCGCCAAGATCTGCCGCACCCACGGCACGGCATCGCTGCCGCGGATGCCGTCGGCTGAGGACGAATCCATGGCTCCAGGTTCTCTGGGCGGTTGTCGTCTCCCGCCCGATTAATCGTCGACCCAGTCGCGGGTCAGGTAGAGCCAGAACGCGAGGCCCGCGTAGTCGCCGAACTTGCGGAACCGGCGCTCGATGCCGCGGTCGGTTGCCTTGCGGCCGTTCAGCCTCGCGTACGTCGGCCTGGTCCACGAGTCGAAGATCAGCTGCCGGTAGCGCCCCAGCGACGTCAGCATCACGTGCGCCGCAGCGTACGGGCCCACTCCGGGCAGCGCGAGCAGGCGCTGCATGACCTCTGGATCGGGCAGGGCGTGGTCCCGGAGTACTTCCAGGTCGAGCGTGCCGTCCGCGACGTCGGTGGCCAGCCGCAGCAGGTACCTGCCCCGGTAGCCGGCCCGGACGCCGTCGCGGAAGAAGGCCTCGCCCGCTCCGGCCAGGGCCGCGGGCGCGGGGAACGCGCGCCCGCCGTCCGGCGCCGCGTCTCCGAGGTCGGTGACGATCCTGGTGACCATGCGGACCGTCGCCGACCACGCGCAGTTCGTGGTGCAGATCGTCTTCACCACGTCCTCGAACACCGTCGGGCTGCGCAGCATCCGGCCTGCTCCCGACGCCGCCCACGCGAGCGAGGGATCCGCCGCTGCCCTGGCGTAGAACCCGGACAGATCCTGGTCCAGATTCAGCAGCCGCCGCGCGGTGGCGAGCAGCTCACGGCCGGCGGCGGCCGAGGGCGCGGAGCCGATCACCTCGACCGCGACGTGGCCAGCGCGGCCCGCCCGGATCCGGATCGTGCGCGCCCGGCCGCCGCCGAG
>JASHQP010000551.1 GCA_030039095.1 Streptosporangiaceae bacterium | reverse complement strand
CCAGGACGCCGGCGCCGGGCACCTAACGCCATCCGGCAGCGACGCGTCCTGCCCGGCGACGACGACGGCGGGCGCGGGCTCGTCCACCGTCGGCGCGCCCGCCGACGTCCGCGCGATCGCCGGCGCGGCCTCGGCCACCGTGGTCTGGTGCCCGCCGGCCACCGGGGCGGCCAAGGTGGTCAGCTACACGGTCACGTCCTCGGGCGGCCAGACGGTCACCGCCGACGTGCCGAACGACTGGGCGATCGTGGACGGGCTGTCCAACGGCACCGGCTACACGTTCACCGTGACGGCCAACACCTCGGCCGGCGCCTCCGGCCCCGCGGCGACGTCGGCCGGCGTGACGCCGGAGCCGATCGCGCCGCCGCGTGACGTGCTGCGCGGCAGGCCGCAGCAGGTCAGCTACGACCAGTACTCGCTGAAGATCGGCGGGAACCGGGTGTTCGTCACCGCGGGGGAGTTCGACCCGTGGCGCACCCCGTCGCCATCGCTGTGGCTCGACGACCTGCAGAAGATGAAGGCCGACGGCTACAACGCCGTGACCGTGTACTTCAACTGGGACTACACATCGCCGTCGCCGGGCGTCTACGACTTCACCGGCGTGCGCGACATGAACGAGTTCCTCAACCTCGCGCAGCAGGTGGGCCTGTACGTGATCGCCAGGCCGGGCCCGTACATCAACGCGGAGACCGACGGCGGCGGCATCCCGTCCTGGGTGCTGACGAGCCCGAACGGCTACCGCAGTGACACCGAGCCGTACCTGTCCGCCGCGCTGCAGTGGTTCTCCGAGATCGACGCGATCATCGCGCCGCACCAGATCACCAACGGCGGCGACGTGATCCTCTACCAGATCGAGAACGAGTACACCGGCCAGGGGACCCCGGCCGACCAGTACATGGCCGACCTCGAGAAGCAGGCCACCTCGGACGGGATCGACGTGCCGTTCACGTTCAACCAGTGCTGCGGCGCGCAGACCTACACCAGCGGCCTCGGTGCGGTGAACATCAGCGGCCAGGACAACTACCCGCTCGGCTTCGACTGCGCCGACACCGCCAACTTCGGCCAGCCCTACGGCTACGCCAGCTACACCGGCATGCCGATCTACATCCCGGAGTTCCAGGGCGGTTCGTTCGACGGCTGGGGCGGCTCGGGGTACGCCGACTGCTACACAATGACCGGCCCGGACTTCGAGAACGTCTACTACAAGAACAACATCGCCCAGGGCGTCACCATGCAGAGCAACTACATGGGCGTGGGCGGGACCAACTGGGGCTGGCTGCCCGATCCGGACGTCTACACGTCCTATGACTACGGCGCGGCGATCAGCGAGACCGGCGAGATCGGCACGCCGTCGGACCGCAGCGACATCGTCGGCTCCAAGTACGGCGAGAACAAGCTGATCAACGACTTCGAGACGTCGGTGGCGCCGCTGGCCGAGACCGAGACGGGGGCTGCGCCGACCCCGTCCAACTCCGCGGTGGCGGCGATGGCCAGGTACAACCCGGCCGACGGCGCCGAGTTCTTCTACGTGCGCCAGGCCGACGCCACCTCCACGGCCACGGCGAGCACCAGCCTGGACAACGTGAACCTCGACGAGGCGGCGGGCTTCACCTACGACGACACGAACGCCGCGCTCGACTACTCCGGCGACTGGACGCACGCGGGGGCGAGTGCCGGCTACACCAGCGGCGACTACGACCAGACCGAGTCCTGGTCCACGGAGGCCGGCGCCAGCATGACGGTCAGCTTCACCGGCACCGCCGTGCAGTGGATCGGGCCGAAGAACACCAACGGCGGCATCGCCGACGTCTACCTCGACGGCACCCTGGCGGGCACCGTCGACACCTACAGCCCGGCGGGCAAGCTGTTCCAGCAGGTGCTGTTCAGCAAGACCGGCCTTGCGGCGGGCAGCCACACGCTGCAGATCGTGGTCACCGGCACCGAGAACTCCGCCTCGTCGGCCGACACCGTGGTGATCGACGCGATCAACGTGCCGACCGCCGCCCAGCAGGCGGACTTCTTCCCGGCGATCCCGCAGCAGCCCGGCACGTCGATCACGCTGGACGGCCGCGACTCCCGGCTGCTCACGGCGAACTACGACTTCGCCGGCCAGCACCTGGTCTACTCCACCTCCGAACTGGACACCCAGGCCAGCATCGGCGGCCGCTCGGTGGCACTGTTCTACGACCCGGCGGGCACCGACGGCGAGACCGTCTTCCAGTACTCCAGCCAGCCCGCGGTCAAGGTGCTGTCCGGCTCGGTGCAGACCACCTGGGACGCGTCGGCCGACCAGCTCAGGCTCGACTACACGCTCGGCGGCCTGGCCGAGGTGGCGGTCACCGGCGGCGGCCGGCCGCCGCTGTTGCTGCTGCTCGCCGACACTTCCGCCGCGGAGGGCTTCTGGCCCGAATCGACCGCCGAAGGCCAGGCCCTGGTCGAGGGCGGCTACCTGGTGCGCACGGCCGTCACGCGCGGCGGGGCACTCGCGCTGACCGGCGACACCAGCCAGGCCGGCCCGCTGGCGGTCTGGGCCCCGGCCGGCGTCACCGGCGTCACCTGGAACGGCCAGCCGGTCGCGGTCACCACCGGGGCCGACGGCTCGCTGCAGGGCAGCGTCACCGGCCCGGTACCGGTGTCCCTGCCCACGCTGACCAACTGGAAGTTCAGCTCCGAGACGCCGGAGGCGCAGCCGGGCTTCGACGACAGCTCCTGGACCCTCGCCGACCACCCGGTTTCCAACGCCAGCTCGCCGTCCACCCCGGTGCTCTACGCCTCCGACTACGGCTACGGCCACGGTTTCGTCTGGTACCGCGGGCATTTCACGGCCACCGGGACCGAGACCGGGGTAACGCTCACCGCCGACGGCATCGCGCCGACCGGTGCGTTCTCCGTCTGGCTGAATGGCGCATTCCTGGGCTCCAGTTCGGCCGCCGGCTCCACCACCGGTACGTTCAGCTTCCCGGCCGGGGCGCTCCGGCCGGGCAAGGACAACGTGATCGCGGTGCTCGTCGAGAACACAGGCAATCCGGAGGGGCCGTCCGGCGAGAAGGCAGGCCTCTATTCCGCCGCCCTGAACGGGTCGTCGGCCCCGATCACGTGGCGCCTGATGGGTGACCCGGGCGGCACCACGCTGCAGGACCCGGTGCGCGGCGTGATGAACCCGGCCGGCCTGTACGGGTCCGACAACGGCTGGGACCTGCCCGGCTACCCGGACCAGGACTGGCAGAGCGTGACCCTGCCGGACAGCTGGCCGGCGCGCGGCGTTCCGCCGGGGATCGGCTGGTACCGGACCAGCTTCTCACTCAGCCTGCCCAGCCATAGCTACGTGCCCATCGACGTGCAGATCGGCGGTCCGGGACCGGGCGCGGGCACCGCCGATTACCGCGCATTCATCTATGTGAACGGCTGGCTGATCGGCCGCTACGTGAACAACGTCGGGCCGCAGCACCAGTTCTACGTTCCCGCGGGAATCCTGAATGACCACGGCGCCAATACCCTGGCGATCGCGGTCTGGGGCCTGGACGCCGCCGGCGGTGGCCTGGACCAGGTGAGCCTGGTGGCGATCGGCAACCAGGCGGGCGGGGTTCCGGTGCAGCCGGTGGCCAGCCCCGGGTACTCGCCGGCGGTGTACGGGCCGCCGACCCCGCCGCAGCCCACGCTGGCCGCGATCTCGTCGTCAGCGCTGGCCGACGGCACGTTCACGGTCCGGGCCACGCTGCGCAACCCGACCGGCCAGCCGCTGTCCGGCGCCTCGGTGGCGCTCAGCGTGCCGTCCGGCTGGACGCTGTCCCCGGCCGGCCCGGCCAGCCTGGGCACCGTGGCTCCGGGCGGCTCGGCGTCGAAGACGTTCTCGGTGACCGCGCCGTCGTCGGGCCTGACCGCCGGGACCGTGAACCTGCTCGCCACGGCGACGTACCAGGGCCGGCCCGGCGGTGCGGCTGCGACGCTGCAGAACGCCGCGCAGGTCGAGGTGCCCGCCGCCAGCCTGGCGGCGACGTACAACAACGACGGCATCACCGACAACGCCGACCCCGACCCGTCGTCCGGATTCATCGGCTTCGACGGGGAGGGCACCACGTTCTCGGCCGAGGGCCTGGCCGCGGCCGGGCTGGCCCCGGGCACGTCGGTGAGTTCCGGCGGCCTGACGTTCACCTGGCCGGACGCGGCTGCGGCCGAGCCGGACAACACGATGGCCGAGGGCCAGACGATCGCGATCTCCGGATCCGGCGCCAGCCTGGGGTTCCTGGCCGCGGCGAACAACTCGGCCGAGTCCGGCACCGGCACGATCTACTACACCGACGGCACCACCCAGTCGTTCACGCTGGACGTGGGGAACTTCTGGTATCCCAGCGGCCAGGACGGCAACCCGGACAACGTCCAGGTCGCCGGCGTGGACTACGCCAACTACCCGACCGGCTCGTCAGGCCACGAGGTGTACGTGTTCGAGCAGTCGGTGCCGCTGGCGGCGGGCAAGACCGTCGCGGCGGTGACGTTGCCCTCGCTCGGCAGCGTCACCGGCTACAACGCGGCGCTGCACGTCTTCGCGATGGCCATCGGGTAGCCGGGGAGGGGTTTGGGCAATCGGCAGCGGGGGCGGGGCCGGGCTATCGGGCAGCCGGGGCGGGCTTGACCCGGCGGCCCCCGGTCCAGACCCCGGTCACGTGCGCGGGGCTGGCGATCACGGCGATGTCGGCCAGCGGATCGGCGTCCAGCGTGATCACGTCGGCGTCGTAGCCGGCCTCGAGCCTGCCGCTGAGCGGCGCCTGCGGCCCGAGCGTCAGCGGCGCGGTCGCGGTGGCGGCCTCGATCGCCTGCAGCGGCGTCATCCCGAGCGCGACCAGGTGCGGCAGCTCGGCTCCGTTCTGGCCCCACTCGTTGGGCCGGTCCGGGCCGGTCAGCCCGATGTCGGTGCCCATCGCGACCGCGACGCCGCTGGAGATGGCCAGCGCGGTCGCCTCCGCGTGGACCGCGGCGATCGCCTGTACCTTGACCGCCGCGTACTCCGGCACGACGTCCAGGTGCTTCAGCATGTCCTCGATGATCGTCCGGGTCGGTACCAGGATCGCGCCGGTCTCGCGCATCGCGGCGCAGCACTCCTCATCCAGGTAGGTGCCGTGCTCGATCGTGCGGACCCCGGCCTCGAGCGCCGCCATGATCCCGGGCTTGCCGTGGCAGTGCGCCGCGACCACGCGGTCGGCCAGGCCCGCGATCTCGACGATCATGCGCAGCTCCGCACCGGTGAACTGCTGGTGCACCGGGTGATCGATCTCGGACAGCACGCCGCCCGAGGCGCAGACCTTGATCAGCCGGGCGTTGCTGCGCAGCTGCTCCCTGACCGCGCGGGCGCACTCGTCGGGCCCGTCGGCCATCCGCAGCTCCCCGCTCAGCCGGGCGAACTCGTCGAGCAGCGGCAGCGGGTACGCGTGCAGGTCACCGTGGCCGCCGGTGGTGGACAAGATCGCGCCGGCCGCGTAGATCGCCGGCCCGTCGAGCACCCCCTCGCCGACCGCGCGGGCCAGGTGGACGCCGAGGCCGCCCACCTCACGCACGGACGTCACCCCCGCGTCGAGGGCGGCACGCAGGTCCCTGGCGGAGCGCGCCGCCCGCAGCGCCACCGGCTCCAGCGGCAGCTGCGCCAGGTCGAACGTGCGCTGCCCGAGAAAGTGGCCGTGGCAATCCCACAGTCCCGGCATTACGGTGACCGCCCGGTACTCGGCGGCCCCGGGCGTGTCCGGCGCCCCGGCGGCCGGTCCCGCGTAGCTGATCTTCGTGCCGTCGAGCACGACCACGCCATCCGGGACGGGGTCCCCGCCGCCCGGAACAAGCAGCTCCGCAGTGATCCGTTCCATCGTTCCTCCGCCCGGTGCCCGCAGGGCCGGCCCGCCGGCCAGCCATTCCTGCGCAATGGTGCCACGGCCATGATCACGGCCTGCCGGGGGGCGAAAACTGCGGCAATTTTCCTCAGGCATCCGAATGTGCGACTTCGTATGCGCTCGCTAATGCGCTATACAGGTCTCTAGTGCGAGGGAGTGCAATGCGGACAGAAGACCGGTCCCCTTCCCTGCCCGGCTGGCGGATGGTGCAGGGCGGGGTCACTCGCATTCGCCGGTGGTTCTCCGCAGCCCCCCCGATCGTCAAGATCCTTCTCGTCGTCGCGCTGATCTTCTTGTCCCCGGCGGTGCTGTCGATCGCGCTGGTGGCAGGGCTCATCTATGCGCCGTTCG
Source organism: Streptosporangiaceae bacterium (assembly GCA_030039095.1). The sequence continues at coordinate 402 of JASHQP010000551.1, read as the reverse complement.
CCGTGTCGGCCGGGCACCGCAGCCTGGTGGCGTCGCTGTCGGTGGCGGTCTGGGGCCTGGCCCTCGTCTCCGGGCTGTCCGGCCACTCGGACTCGCCGTGGGCCGGGCTGCTGCTCCTGCTGCCGTTCGTGGTCGTGGCCGCCGCGCACGCCGGCTCGCTCGGCCGCTGGTTCGTGCCGTGCCGCACCGTTGCCTGGACGCTCGGCTGGGCGCTGCCGATCGGCATCATTCTGCTGCGGTTCACGCCCAGCGAGGCGTTCGCGGGCCTCGGCGTCTCGTTGCTGATCGCGTGTGTGGTGCTGGGCTGGCGCCTGGCCAAGGCCTCACAGGAGGAACGGGAGTTCGGCCGTCAGCAGGCACGTGGCGGCGCCCTGGCCGCACCCTACGGATGGCCCCCGCCCG
>JASHQP010000550.1 GCA_030039095.1 Streptosporangiaceae bacterium | reverse complement strand
GCGGGTCGATCCCGAGCACGGACATCATCCCGCGGACCGCCGCGGCCTGCTTGGCCGCTCCGGCCACGTCCCCGGCAGCGAGCGCGGTGTTGCCGTCGGTCACCGCCTCGTGGACCACGGCGAGGGCCTGTGGCACGGCGAGGTCGTCGTCGAGGGCGGCACCGAACCCGGCGGGCAGCCCGGTCGCGCTGGCCTCGGCGGCGGTGGCACCGCCCGGGCCGACTTCAGCCGCCCTGGTGACGAAGCCCTCGATCCGCCGGTACGCGGCGGCAGCCTCGGCCAGCGCGTCCGGCGAGTACTCCATCTCCGACCGGTAGTGCGACTGGCCGAGGTAGTACTGCAGCTCGGCCGGGCGGACCTCGGTGATCATCACGTCGACCAGCAGCGAGTTCCCGAGCGACTTGCTCATCTTCTCGCCGGCCAGATTGAGGAGGCCGTTGTGCACCCAGTAGCGGGCGAAGCCGTCTCCGGCCGCCCGGGACTGCGCGAGCTCGTTCTCGTGGTGCGGGAACACCAGGTCCAGGCCGCCGCCGTGGATGTCGAACGTCGCGCCGAGGTACTTGGTCGACATCGCGGAGCATTCCAGGTGCCAGCCGGGGCGCCCGGGCCCCCACGGCGTCTCCCAGGACGGCTCCCCGGGCTTGGCGCCCTTCCACAGCGCGAAGTCCCGGGGGTCGCGCTTGTGGCTCTCGTCCACGTCCTCGGCGGCGCGCATGTGCTCCAGCCGCTGCCCGGACAGCGCACCGTAGTCCGGGTAGGAGAGCACGTCGAAGTACACGTCCCCGCCGGCGGCGTAGGCGTGACCAGACTCGATCAGCCGGCGCATGAGCACGATCATCTCGGGCACGTGCCCGGTCGCCCGGGGCTCGGCGTCCGGCGGCCGGCAGCCCAGCGCGTTGTACGCGCGGGTGAGCGCGCGCTGGTTGCGCTCGGCCACCGCCCACCATTCGACGCCGTCGGTGGCGGCGGTCCGCAGGATCTTGTCGTCGATGTCGGTGACGTTCCGGCAGAGCGTGACGTCGTAGCCGCTCGCGGCCAGCCAGCGCACCAGGATGTCGAAGGTCACGCCGGACCGGATGTGGCCGATGTGCGGAGGGGCCTGCACGGTGACGCCACACAGGTACAGCGAGGCCTTCCCCGGAGAGACGGGGGTGAACTCGCGTACCGCGCGGGCGGCGGTGTCGTGCAGGCGCAACGTCATGCAGCCAGGCTACGGGACATTGCAACCGGGTTGTGGCCGCTGCGGGCCGAGCCCCCTGGTTACGTGGCGCAACGGGCCGTGGCGCGGGTAGTGTCCCGGAGCGTGACAGTCAAACTCGTGGTCCTGTACACCCAGCCGAGCGACCCGGAAGCGTTCGACCGCCACTATCTGGGCACGCACATGCCGCTGGCCAACGCGATCCCCGGGCTGCAGCGGAGCGAGACCAGCCGGTTCGGCGCGGCGCTCGACGGCGGCGAGCAGACGTACTACCGGATGGCCGAGCTGTACTTCGCCGACCAGGCCGCGATGCAGGCCGGGTTCGGGTCGCCCGAGGGAGGCGCGACCGCGGCCGACTACCAGGAGATCGCCCCGCCCGGCTCGCGGATGTTCGTGGCGGTCGTCGACGACTGAGGCCCGGCCCGGATCGGGCCGGTCCAGGCCGGTCCAGGCCGGTCCAGGGCGGATCAGGCCGGGCGGGCCCTGCCCAGGGCTGCGTCGATCGCGTCGTCGAAGCCCAGGGCCCGGCCTTCCCCGTAGCCAAGCTCGAACGCGTCCTCCCCGAACTGCTCCCGGATCTGGCCGATGCTGGCGCTGCGGTAGCCCTCCTCGGGTTCCTGCCACCGTTCCCCGATCCGGTCGAGGAACGCCTGCGCAACCCCGTGCCGCACGGCCGCCCGCGGCCAGTCGCCCGCGTCCGCGGCGAGACACGCCAGGCCCAGGGCGCCGTAGGCCAGAACGTAACGCTGCCCGGTCCGGCGGCCCGTCCGCAGCACGGCCTCGAACCTCGCCCGGGCAGCGTCGGGATCGTGCTCGGCCCGCAGCACCCAGGCCAGGTTGATGGAGACGACGCTCTCGTCCTCCCGCACCGCCGCCCGGTTGCTTTGCAGGGCCTGCTCCAGATGCGCCCGGGCGGCGGGCATGTCCCCGGTCAGCAGCGCCTGGACGCCGGCGTTGTTATGCAGGCTGTAGGCGGTCTGCAGATCTCCGGACCGGCCGATGCACGCGATCGCCTCGGCGAACAGCCGGCTGGACCCGCCGGGGTCGAGGATGTAGCTGTTCATGAGCAGCGACATCAGCGCGCTGCTGAGGATCACGTCGTCGCCGAGCCGCCTGGCGCGCTGAACGGCCTCCCGCCCGAACGCAAGTCCGTCCTCGATCTTGCCGAGGTAATAGCAGGTGGAGCACTGTGCGGACAGGGCCTCGATCAGCACGCGGTCGTCGCCGAGCTCCCGGGCAAGCTGCACCGCCCGGCTCCCGAACCGCTGCGCGGCGGCCGCGTCGTTCGTGTGAGCGAAGAAGGCGGCCGTGGTCAGCGCCCGGGCGAGCAGCACGGGGTCCGCGCCCGCGTCGGGCCGCAGCAGCACGGAAGCGAGCAGCTCGAAGGCCTCGGTTTCGCGGGGACGGCATCCCCAGTACCGGCGCAGCGCAAAGCCGAACCGCAGCGCCAGGGCGGCGCCGTCCGGGCGGCGCGCGGCGTACTCGGCGGCGCGCCACAGATTGAGCTGATCGGCATCCAGGCGGGCAAACCATGTTCCCTGGTCTGGCCCGCTCAGGTGCGGGTCTGCGGCCTCGGCGACGCGCAGGAAGTACGCGCAGTGCGCGGCGGCGAGGGCGGCGGCCTGGTCGTCGCCGGCTTCGGCGAGACGCTCGGCGCCAAACTGGCGGATGGTCTCCAGCAGCCGGTAGCGGACCGCCGTCCCGGCCGGCTCGGTCACGACCAGGCTCTTGTCCGCGAGCGAGCCGAGCAGGCCGGCGACCTCGACCGTCTCGATGTCGCCGAAGCCGCACACCGCCTCGGCCGCCGCGAGGTCGAAGGTCTCCGGAAACACCGACAGGCGCCGCAGCAGCACCTGCTCGGCGGTGTTGAGCAGCGAATACGACCAGTCGACCGTCGCCTGCAGGGTCCGCTGGCGCTCCGTGGCGGTGCGGCTGCCCCCGGTGAGCAGGCGGAACCGCTGGTCGAGGCGGTCGCGCAGGTCGGTGAGCGACATGGAGCGCAACCGCGCCGCGGCGAGCTCGATGGCCAGGGGCATGCCGTCGAGCCGGCGGCATACCGAAACCAGGAGCCGGCCGGTCTCCTCGTCGTGGGCCAGGGCGACACCCTGCTCACGTGCCCGCTGCACCAGCAGCGCGACGGCGTCCGACGATTCCTGGATGGCCGGGCCGGCGTCGGCGCCGGGTTCCGGCACGGGAAGCGACAGCGACGGCACCCGGTAGATGACCTCGCCGGCGATGCCCAGCGGCTCGCGGCTGGTCGCGATCATGTGCACCCGCGGGCAGCCCCGCAGGATCGCGTCCGCCGCCTTGGCGCAGGCGCCGATCAGGTGCTCACAGTTGTCGAGGACGATCAGGACGTTCTGCGGCGCGAGCGCGTCGGCCAGCGTCTCCAGGATTGGCCGCCCGGGCTGCCCGGCGATCGTCAGCGCAGCGGCGATGGCCGGCGCCACCTCGTCCTCGTCGGCGACCGGCGCCAGCTCCACGAACCAGACCCCGTCGCCGGCGCCGTCGAGCAGCTCGGCGGCCACCTGAAGGCTCAGCCTGGTCTTGCCGGCCCCGCCGGCGCCGGTAAGCGTGACCAGGCGGGACGTCTCGGCCAGCGCCCTGACGTCCGCCAGTTCCTGCTCGCGGCCGATGAACGTCGCGAGCTGCGTCGGCAGGTTGTTCGGCAGCTCCGGGTTGCCCAGCGAGCGCAGCGGCGGGAACTCGGCCTGAAGACCCGGGGCGTTCAGCTGGAAGATCTGCTCGGGGCGGCCCAGGTCCTTCAGCCGGTGCGGGCCGAGGTCGGCCACCGCGGCGCGCGGCGGGAGCCGGTCGCGTACCAGCGCAGCCGCCGTCTCCGAGAGCAGGACCTGCCCCCCGTAGGCGAGCGCGCCCACCCGGGCGGCGCGGTGCACGTCGAGGCCCATCAGGTCGGCGGCGCCGGTCTGGGCCGCCTCACCGGTGTGCACGCCCATGCGCACCCGGACCCGCTCCCCGCCGGGCCAGGCATGGGCCTCGAGGCCGTGCTGCATGTCGAGCACGGCGGCCACGCAGGCGCTCGGCGAGGAGAAAACGGCGAAGAACCCGTCGCCCATGGTCTTCACCTCGCGGCCGCCGTGAGCGGCCAGGCCGGACCGGATGAGCGAGTGGTGGCCGTCCAGCACCCGGGCGTAGGCGTCCTGCCCGATGCGCCGCAGCAGCGCCGTCGAGCCCTCGATGTCCGTGAAGAGAAAGGTGAACGTCTCCACGGACAAAGCCTAGGAGACCGGCCCGACAAAGGCCCGCGAGCCGCGTTGCCGCCACCCACCCAGCCGCCCGGCGACGCGGGTCGTATCGGGGTCGAAGGTGGTCAGCCGCGGGAGGCCCTGGCCCAGCTCCAGGCGTACTCCGGGTCCTCGGCGCGGCGGCTCGCCGGGGCGAGGAGCAGCGGCCGGAACGTGTCGATCATCACCGCGGTCTCGTCGGTGGTGCCGTGCCCCTCGTCGAGCGCACGGATCGCCGCCTCGACCGCGCCCGGCTGCGGCCCGTGCGTGAATCCCGACGGGTGCAGCGTGATCGAGCCGAGGCCGACCCCGGAGCCCTTGCGCGCCGTGTAGTCGCCGGCCACGTAGTACATCATCTCGTCGGAGTCGACGTTGTGGTGGTTGTACGGGATCGGCACGGCTTCGGGGTCGAAGTCGAGCGGCCTCGGGCAGAACGAGCAGATGACGAAGTTCGGCCCCTCGAAGGTCTGGTGCACGGGGGGCGGCGCGTGGGTGCGCTTCACGATCGGCTCGAAGTCGGCGATGTTGAACGCGTACGGGTACAGGTAACCGTCCCAGCCGACCACGTCGAACGGGTGGAACGCGTAGCTCAGCCTGGTGAGCCCGCCCCGGTTGCGCACGATCACGGGCACGTCCTCGCCGTCGGCGACGATCGGGCCGTCCGGGCCGCGCAGATCCCGCTCGCAGTACGGGGCGTGCTCGAGGAACTGGCCGGTGGCCGACAGGTAGCGCTTCGGCGGCCTGATGTGCCCGTGGGCCTCGATGACAAGTGCGTGAACGGGCTCGCCACCCGCCGGAATCCAGCGGTGAATTGTTCCGCGGGGAACCACGACGTAATCGCCCGCCGAGGCGTCGATCGAGCCGTACACGGACTCGAATCTGGCCGAGCCGCTGCGAACGTAAATGGCCTCGTCACCCGTTGAATTCCGGTAAAGCTCCGACGGCGCCTCGGCCGCCGTGAACGAGATCCGCACATCGTCGTTGGCCATCAGAAGCTGCCTGCCGAGCACCATGTCCCCGCCCGCAGGCAGTTCCTGAGTCCGGAAATGGCGTGGCAACAGCGGATGATTCGGCGACACGCCCGCTTGCGCGGCCTCATCGAGGCCTTCGCTCTTTACGATGGCCGTCGGAGGGTGGACATGGTAAAGCAGCGAGGAATCGGACACGAACCCTTCCTCGCCCATCAGTTCCTCCGCATAGAGGCCGCCGTCGGGACGACGGAAGCGCACGTGGCGCTTCCGCGGAATCTCCCCAGCAACTCGGTAGTACGGCATATCGTCTCCCTTGGCGCCGAAACCGCGAGGCCCTGCCTGGAGCCGCCTGGCCACCCGCCATTCGTGCCCCGGTATTCCAGCAGCAACGCCGATATCCGTGCAACGCCATGGCGGCAGCGCCGGTCTGGCTCCCAGTTTTCGACTATAAGCCCGCGGCGTGCGGCTGCCTCGCGCGAGGAAGGACGAAGGGCCTGATGAGCAACCAACCCCAGGGGGGCACCGCGCACCCGGCGGACAGCCACCGCGGACTGCGGCTGTTCGGGCTAGTTGCGGTGGCGGTCGGCGTGCTGGTACTCATGGCCGCCGCCTTCGTGCTGTCGTACACGGGGATCCACGCGATCGCCCTCTCCGCCGGGGTGTCGCCCCGGTTCGCCCGGATCTACCCGGTGATCTTCGACGCGATGCTCGTGGTCGCGTGCGCCGCGGTCCTCGCGCTGCGCGGGGCGGGCCTGCCGTCCCGCTGCTACGCCTGGCTGACGATGCTGGTCCTGCTCGCCGCCGCCGCAGGCGCCGACACCGTGCACGCAACGAACACCAAGCTCCCGCACAAGCCCACCGCCGCCGCCGCGGCGATCATTCCGTGGGTGCTCGTGCTCCTCGGGTTCGGGCTGCTGCTGAGCATGCTGCGGCACGCGCGGCTGCGCCGGGCGGGGCTGGCCGGGGCCCCGGAGCGGGAATTCACCCAGCCGTCCGGCCACATCGAGGTGCGGCAGCGTCACGGGCTCGACGACCTGTTCGGCCCGCGGACCACCCCGGATGCGGCGGCCGTCCGGTACGTGCCGCCGGCCAAGCCCGCCGCCCCGCCGGCCAACTCCGTCCCGTCGGCCAGACCCGCCCCGGCAGGTCCGCCGGTCCCGTCAGCCAGGCCGGTCCCGTCCGCCCCGCCGGTCCCGTCCGCCGAAACCGTCCCGGATCTCGCCATCGAAAGCGAACCCGGCCACGATGATCCCTCCAGCGACGAGGGTCACCCGGCTGCACGCAGCGCGGAGCGCCATGAACAGGCCGAACGCGAGCAGCAGCCCGCCGTATACCCCAGCAACCCGGCGTCGGCGTTCAGCCCGGCGCCGACGCTGGATCTCCCGAACGACACAGAGGCTCGCGACACTGAGGCCGACGACACAGAGGCCGACGACACAGGGGCTGACGACACAGGGGCTGGCACGGCGCCCGGCTCGGACAAGCGCGCCGAGGCCGAAACGGTGCCGGTACCCAGGCGGGCGCCAAGTCCCGCCCCGAAGCCGAAGCCGGCCACCAGCGCCAAGCCAGCGAACGACGCCAAGCCAGCGGGCAAGACCAAGCCGGCGAGCGTAGCCGCGCCCAAGGCCGTGGCCCGGCCAGCGCCCAAGGCCGTGCCAGCGCCTGAATCCAGGCCAGTACCTGAGGCCGAGCCAGCAGCGGAGGC
>JASHQP010000049.1 GCA_030039095.1 Streptosporangiaceae bacterium | reverse complement strand
TGGTCGCCAAGCCGCCGGAGTGGGCGCCGCTGACCGCGAGCCTGCTCGCCGACATCACCGCCGAGGCGGGCCTGCCCGACGGCGTGTTCAACGTCGTGCAGGTCACCGGCACGGAGGCGGGCGCGCCGCTCGCAGCCCACCCGGGCCTGGCCCGGGTCTGCTTCACCGGCTCGGTCGCGACCGGCCGGCTCGTCGCGGCCGCGGCCGGTGCGCAGCTGACCCCGGTCTCGCTGGAGCTCGGCGGCAAGTCCCCGCTGATCGTGTTCGGCGACGCCGACCTCGACCTGGCCGTCCGGCACGCCGTGGGCCAGTACGACAACGCCGGGCAGGTCTGCCTGGCCGGCACCAGGCTGCTCGTGGACGAGCGGATCGCGGACGAGTTCACGTCGCGCTTCCTCCGCGATGCGGCGGCCCTGCGGCAGGGCGATCCCCGGGACGACCGCACCGACGTCGGGCCGAACATCACCCGGGCGCACCTGGAACGCGTCGACGGCTTCGTCCGCCGGGCCGTGGCCGCCGGGGCGCGCCCGCTGCTCGGCGGCACCCCCAACACCGACCTCGGCGGGCTGTACTACCGGCCGACCCTGCTGGCCGACGCGAAGCCGGGCTCGGAGATCCTCACCGAGGAGGTCTTCGGCCCGGTGCTCACGCTGCAGACGTTCTCCGGCGAGGACGAGGCGGTCGCGCTGGCCAACAGCACCCGCTACGGGCTGGCGGCCACGATGTTCACCGGGGACCACGACCGCGCCGAGCGGGTGTCGGCTCGCCTGGTCGCGGGAACCGTCTGGGTCAACTGCTTCTTCGTCCGCGACCTCCGGGCCCCGTTCGGGGGCGCCGGACTGTCCGGCATCGGCCGGGAGGGCGGCACCTGGAGCTTCGACTTCTACGGCGACGTCAAGAACACCGTGTACGCCCCGGAGGGATGGCGCGATGGGTGAAGTTGTCGGAGCGGGCCTGCTCGCTCACGTCCCGACGATCATGCTTCCGTGGCAGGACCGCGTCGATCTCAACGAGGGCAAGGAGATCAGCCTGGTCCCCGGGCTGGAACGGCTGCGTGCCGAGGTGTTCGAGGTCCTCGACTACGACACCGTGGTCGTGTTCGACTCGCACTGGTTCACCACGGTGGAGTTCGTGGTCTCCTCCCACGACGTCAGGGCCGGGCTGTTCACGTCCGACGAGCTCCCCCGCGGCATGTGCCGTGTGCCGTACGACTGGCCTGGCGACCCGGAGCTCGCCCATGCGGTGGCAGCACTCGGCGACAAGCACGGCACGTGGATAACCGCCATCGACGACCCGTTCCTGCCCCTGCACTACGGGACCGTGAACCTGTGGACCTACCTCGGCCGCGGCCTAGGGAAGCGCTGGGTCTCGGTCAGCAACACCGCCGAGACCGGCGACACCGAGGACTTCCTGCGCGCCGGCCGGGCGCTGGGGGAGGCGATCATGCAGACGGAACGACGGGTGCTTCTGCTCGCGTCCGGCGCGATGTCGCACACGTTCTGGCCGCTGCGCGAGCTGCGGGCGCACGAGGCCAGCGACCCGGCGCACGTCAGGACCGCCGAGGCGCGGGCGGCCGACGCCGAGCGGATCGCCTGGCTCGGGGCCGGCGACCACGCCCGGGTGATCGACACGATGCCGGAGTTCGCCAAGGTGCGGCCCGAGGCCAAGTTCGCGCACTACCTGATGATGATCGCGGCGCTGGGCGGGCGCGCGGTGACCGCGCCGGGCCGCCCGTTCAGCGACTACGAGAACTCCGTCGGCACCGGCCAGATGCACATGTGGTTCGACCGGCCCGCCGCGGGCTGGACCGGGGCACCCCATGAGTGAATCTCGCAGGATCCTGCTGGACGGCGCGGTTGTCGACGTGCGCCGCGAGGGCGACGACCTGGTCGCGGGCGACGGCCGGCGGGTCGCCGCCACGGACGCGGTGCACCTGCCTCCGGTGTCTCCATCCAAGATCATCGCGGTGCACCTGAACCACCTCAGCCGGGTCACCGAGTTCCAGGCCAAGCTGCCCCCGGCTCCGACGTACTTCCAGAAGCCAGTATCGGCGCTGGTCGGGCACGGCGGCGCGGTGGTCCGGCCGCAGGGCTGCACGTACCTGAACTACGAGGGCGAGGTGGCCATCGTGATCGGCCGCACGTGCCGCGGCGTGCCGCCGTCGGCCGCCGGCGAGTACATCGCGGGGTACACGATCGCCAACGACTTCGGGCTGCACGACTTCCGCGACACCGACGCCGGTTCGATGCTGCGGGTCAAGGGCTCGGACACGATGGCGCCGCTCGGCCCCGGCCTGGTGACCGGCTGGGACTTCCGCGGCAAGCGCCTGCGCACCTACGTCAACGGCAAGCTGGCCCAGGACGGGTCGACCGACGAGATGAAGTGGGACATGCACTACCTGGTCGCCGACATCGCGCGGACGATCACGCTCAACCCGGGCGACGTGCTGCTGTCCGGCACGCCCGCCGGCTCCCGGCCGGTCGGGCCGGGGGACGTGGTGGACGTCGAGGTCGACGGCCTTGGCCGGCTGACCAGTCACGTCGTGGCCGGCCCGGGTCCGGTCGCGGCCGATTTCGGTGCACAGCCGACCGAGAGCGAGGAGGTAGTGTCGACGGCCCTCGGCGGCGACTGGGATTTCCGCGGCATCCGCCCCCCGAAACGCCCCTGACGCCCCCGGCTGACACCCCAGCGCCCCCCGCACCGCACACCCGCCACCCCCTCAGGCGCTCCGGGCACCGCACACCCCGCCACCCCCTCCACCACCACGGCCCCGCCACCCCCTCAGCCACCGCCCGGGCAAAGGCCCAGGCTCATCGATGTGAATTTGGTGCAGTCAGGTGTGACCGAGATTTACATTCATTGGCCGGGCTCGGCCCGGCCTGGAACGGAGAGGAGCCAGGGTTGTGGGCGCGCCGCGGATGTGTTTGGTACTCAGCGAGAACTGGACGATGACGGCAGGGCACGACCTGCCCACGCTGGTTCGGTGGGCGCGGGAGGCCGAGGACGCCGGGTTCGACTCGGTCATGATCAGCGAGCACATCGTGCTCGGCCCGTCGGCGGGGGCGAACGGCATCATGCCGAACCCGCGTGAGTACGCGCTGCCCGGCAACCAGGACCCGGCGACCCCGTGGCCGAGCTCGCTGGTGCTCCTGTCGGCGATTGCCGCGGTCACCGAGCGGGTCCGGCTGGTGGCCAGCGCGGTGATCTCGCCGTTGCGCCACCCGCTGCTAATCGCCCGGGAGCTGGGCTCACTGGACCTGGTCAGCAACGGGAGGCTGGTGGTGCAGCCGACGGTGTCCTGGCTGGAGGAGGAGTACGCCGCGCTCGGCGTGCCGTTCCGCTCCCGCGGCAACCTGCTCGACGAGCACCTCGAGGCGTGGGCGGTGCTGTGGCGGGACACGCCCGCGTCGTACTCGGGCGCGCACTACTCGTTCCGGGACGTGTACTTCGAGCCCAAGGCGTTCCGCCCGGAGGGCCCGGCGCTGTGGCTGGGCGGCGCCAGCCTGCACCGGCGCATGCTGGAGCGCATCGTCAGGTACGGCGACGGCTTCAACCCTCTCGGCCGGCCGTCCGCCGAGGAGATGGCCAGGCTGGACGGTGCGCTGCGGGCGGCCGGGCGCGATCTGCGCGGCCTGGAACTCGTCGGCGGAACCCGGGCCGTGTTCCCCGCCAACGACAGCGTGGCCGACCTCGGCCAGGCGCTGGCGACGATCCCGCCGCAGGTCGCGGCCGGCTTCACCACGTTCTGCATCAAGCCGTCCCAGTTCACCGACGACCCCGGCGACGTGGCCCGGCTGTGCCGGGACATCATCCGCCGCGTCGACGGCATGCTCCGGTAGCAAAGCCAAAGACCTGCATCATCGCATCATGATGCGGCGATGCTATGCTGTCAACATGCGGACAACTATCGACCTGCCCGAGGATCTTCACGCACAGGCGGTCGCGATAGCCAGGGACACTCACCAGTCACTGAGTCAGACGGTCGCCGGGCTTATCCGCCGCGGGCTCGGCACTGGCAGCCCAGGCGAGGTAGGGAAGAGCCCTCGCACCGGCCTGCCGGTCGCGCATCTCGGCCGGACTGTCACGACTGAGGACGTGCGACGGCTGGAGGATGACGATCAGTGACCGTCCTCCTTGACGCGAATGTGCTGATCGCCCTGCTTGTGGACGATCATGTCCACCATGAGGCCGCAGAGAACTGGTTCACCAGCATGAGCGGTAGCTTCGCGACCTGCCCGATTACCCAAGGAAGCCTGATGCGGCTGCTCGTCAGGGAAGGCCAGCCGGCCGCGGCGGCGCACGCGATCCTCGACGGCACCACCGCCGACCCGCGCCACGAATTCTGGGCCGACGATATCCCGTACACCGATGTGCCAACCCAGGGGATCATCGGCCACCGGCAGGTGACCGATGCCTATCTGGCACAGCTTGCGCGAGCGCGCGGATCCCGGCTGGCCACATTCGACCAGGCTTTGGCCCAGCTGCATCACGACGTTGCCGATCTGATCCAAGGCACCTGACATGCCGGTCCGGTGACCGTGGGATAACCGTGCCGCGTCCAGCCTGGGGCATCGGGCCGCATGTCGTCCGGCGTGCAGAAGTGTCAGACCCTGCTGCGAGACTCAGACCGTGACCACTGCTGACGTAGCCGGCCACCGGATCCCCGCGCCCATGTCTGGCCGAGATGACTCACGGGCAGACGGTGCACGGGCAGACGGCGGGCACCGGGATGGTGCGCGGACGGACAGGGCGCGGCGGGCGGAGCTCGGCGGTTTCCTCAAGGCACGCCGCGCCGGCCTGCGGCCCGAGGACGTCGGGCTGGCGCCGGGCCCGCGGCGCCGGACACCGGGCCTGCGCCGCGAGGAGGTCGCGCTGCTGGCGGGGGTGGGTGTCAGCTGGTACACGTGGCTGGAGCAGGGGCGGCCGATCAACGCGAGCTGGCAGGTGCTCGACGCGGTCGCGCGGACCCTCCAGCTCGACGGCGCCGGGCGATGGCACCTGTACCGGCTCGCCGAGGCCATGCCGCTGCGGTCGACGGCCAAGCCAGCCGAGCTGCCCGAAGCCGTCCGCGACGCGCTCCACTCGCTCGATCCCCTCCCCGCCGTGCTGCTCAACGCGCGGTTCGACGTCATCGAGACGAACAGCGCGCACGAGGAGATGTTCTGGGACTGGCACACGCTGCCGTGCGTGCACAAGAACCTGCTGTGGTGCGCGGTCACAGAGCCGCGGGCGCGCGAGCAGTTCCTCAACTACGACGAGGAGATCCCGTACATGGTCGCCCGGCTGCGTGCCGCGTACGCCCAGCACGTCGGCGACCCCGAGTGGGACGAGGACATCCGCCGCCTGGCGGGACTGAGCCAGGAGTTCGCCGAGCTATGGGCGCGTCACGAGGTCGCCGGGCCGGCCCTGCGCGTCCTGCGGTTCAGCCACCCCGATGCCGGGCTGATGACGTTCACCCGCGCGGAGCTGGACGTCTCGGGCATGGCAGACCTGCGCATCGCCGTGTACAGCCCCGCGGACGACGACACCAGGGCCAAGCTGCCCCGCACCCGCAGACCCCGCCAGGCGTAACCGATCCGCGGGCAAAACCGCCGCCCGGCACAGATGCCGCATCCGTGGGTGGTTCGGCCGCTGGCTGGGCCAGGAGCTAGCCCGGCGGAATGACAGGCAGGATCTCCAGCCGGTCCGGCTCGCCGGGCGCGCCAGCCCGCATGGCCAGCCGCCTCTCCTGCTCCAGGTACTGGATGTGCGCCGCGGTCTCGAACAACGCGGCCCGGCGCATGAATCCGTTGATCTGATCCCAGCCGCGGGACCAGGTCAGCTTCGTGGTCACGTCCCAGACGGTCGCGTAGTCCGACGACGCGATGACGTCGAGAACCTCGCGAGCACGCACGTCGTGATGCTCGATGAGGGCGCCCGCCCGCCCCGCGATCCCGCGGAACCGGTACTCGTGGGCCGGCAGCGCCTCGGCGCTGTCATAGCCGCCCAGCCCGCGGAGCGAGTCCAGGTAGCTGGCCAGCGGCGAGTCCTTCGATCCCGGCGTGAGGCCGATGTTCGGCGAGATCCGCGGCAGCAGGTGATCGCCGGTCAGCAGCACGTCGTGGTCGGCGTCGTGCAGGCAGATGTGCCCGGGCGTGTGGCCGGGCGTCCAGACCACCCGCACCCGCCGGCCCGGCAGGTCGAGCGCGTCGCCGTTGTTCAGCAGCACGTCCGGCTCGGCCAGGCGGAACACGCCGAGCATCTCGGCGAGATCGGAGTTGAATTCGGCCATGACGTCGGCGGGAGCACCGCAGCGGGCCAGCCAGGTCTGCATGGCGTCGGACTCCGCGGCCTCCCTGATCCGGGACGGGAGGGCGTCCACCTCGGCGGCGTGCATCGCGATCGGCGCCCCCGATGCCTCGCTGAGGCGGCGGCTGAGCCCATGGTGGTCGAGGTGCACGTGGGTGACGACGATCCCGGTGACTGCGTCGGCCGGCAGGCCCGCGGCCGCAAACCCGGCCATGAGGTCCTCCCAGCCGCGTTCGTGATCCCAGCCAGGGTCCACGACCACCGCGCCGGTGTCGGAAAGCAGCAGGTAGGCGAGCGTGTAGCGAAGCGGGTTGTCCGGGATCGTCACCGGCACGGACCACACGCTGGAGCGGACCTGCTCGACCGGCGGCAGTTCGCGCGCCCGCCACGCCTGCCGCTGGGCCAGCCCGGTCACCGTCACCGGGGCCGCGACGGGAGCGGTGCGTGCCGGGGCGCCTCGGCTCCCCGTCATGCGCAGCTCCTCCAGGTCCGACGTCGCGATGGCCAGCATAATCTCTCAGGGCCAGCATAATACGGACGAAGTTCGTCTAGCAATTTGAGGACCGCCAGGCGATCCGCCCGCTCAGGTCACCGCTGTGGCCGTGACCTGGGCCGTGGCCCAGCCGAGCCCTGGATGGTGGGCCGTAACGCTGACCGGGCCCGGCTGGCCGGGCCTGGACCGCAGGAACGCGCCGCCGACGGCCCCGTACGCGGCGAAGTCGAACGGGTTGTCGCCGATGAGCGTGGCCGGGCCGGCCGCAGACAGGTGCACCAGCCCGGTCGCGAAGCGCCGCTGGTTGCCGTACGCGTCAACGGCGCGGAACGTCAGCCGGGTGGCGTCCGTGCCGTCCGCCACGATCGAGGCGTCCTCGGCGGCCAGCGCGAGGCGGTCCCGCGCGGTATCGGCCGACATGCGGACCGACGCCACGAGCCTGTCGCGGAGGTAGCCGTCGATGCGCAGTTCGGGCAGGTTCGACCCGTCGACGAGAAGGTTGGCGAACACCGGGGGGTGGGCGAGGTTGCGGAACCGGGAGGTGTCCGGGGTCCCGGTGGCGATGTGGTAGCCGTTCACGTAGATCTGGAGCCGGTCACAGTTGGTGGCGATCATGGCGTCCTGGCCCGGGCCGAATGGCGGCGCACCCGGGCCGAAGTCCCAGAAAAAGACCGGCAGGATCACCGGGTCCACCAGCGGCTCCCGCTGCGAGCGGTAGAACGCGGCACCGGGCTTGGCCACCCGGAACGTGTCGAACACGCCGGGCGTCTTCAGCCCTTCCCAGATCCGCCTGCCGCCGTGAAGCGACGCGTAGTCGATCCCGGCCCAGCCCAGCAGCCCGGCGTAACGCGCGCCGGACTGCGCGAGGTCGTGCACCTGGGCGTGCAGCAGCGCCTGCTCGGCCAGCACCGGACCGGGATCCCCCCATCGGTAGGTCGGCGACCCGTCCAGCGCGCCGACCGCCTCGCTGACCATGTACGGGACGCCGGGCATCGGCGGCCTGAGCAACGCGCCGCCGTCGCTGTGCTGGTAGTCGTCGTATGCGAACACGTCCTCGGCCCAGCCGGCCATGGAATAGTTGATCATCGCGCCCGTGGTCTGCCTGCTGCCGTCGAGCCGGTAGGCGAGCTCGCGCGCCTGGGCGTAGAGGGCGGGGTAGTTCGGTGCCTCGTTCGGCCGGGTGGCCCACACGATCACCGAGGGCCGGCTGCGGTCGCGGATCACCATGTCGTGCACGTTCTGCAGCATGAGCGCCTGCCACGCGGCGTCGCCCACGTAGCCCCAGCCGGGAGGCTCTTGCCAGACCATGATGCCCAGGTCGTCACAGGCGTCGAGGAAGTGGGGTGACTGCGGGTAGTGCGAGCAGCGCACCATGTTGCAGTTCAGCTCGTACTTCAGGATCTCCGCGTCCCTGCGCTGCAGCCGGGCTGGGGCGGCCATGCCGATGTAGGGGAAGAGCTGGTGCCGGTTCAGGCCGAAGATCTTGTACCGCTTCCCGTTGAGGTAGAAGCCATCGACGCGGAATACCGCCTCCCGGAACCCGGTCCTGACCGTCACCGTGTGCGCCGGCCGGCCCGCCGGGGCGAGCGTCACCACGACCGTGTACAGCTTCGGCGCGTCCGGCGACCACAGCGCGACGCCGCCGATCCCGGTGATGCCGAACCTGACGGACGTCACGCCGGTCTCCTCGAGCGTCACCGACGACGAGGCCGTGGCGATGACGCTGGACCCGTCCCACAGCTGGGCGCTGATCTGGACCGGACCCCTCGGCACGACCGAGGCGTCGATCGTGGCATGGATCTGCACGCTGCGGTCACGGCGGAGCACGTTGACGGGCTTGACGAACACGTCGGAAAGGAACACCTCGGGGACGACGCGCAGCGTGGCGTCGCGGTAGATGCCGCCCGGCTGCAGGTAATCCACTTCCCGCGCGCCGCCCGGCGCACCATCGGGAGGAACCTGCAGCCACCGCGAGTCCACGATCAGGGCCAGAACGTTATCGCCGCCCTCCAGATGGCCGGTCAGCTCGGTCTGCCACGGGAGATACCCGCCCTGGTGGCCGCCCGCCGCCCTGCCGTTCACCAGCAGGGTGGCGTTCGCCATCACGCCGTCGAAGTCGACGAAGACGCGGGCGCGGCCGCCCCCGGGCAGGCGGGGCGGCGTGACGTGCCTGCGGTAGACCCAGATCGCCTCCCACGACGCCGGATGCCAGTTGCCCCAGGACAGCGGCACGACCGTGTGCGGCAGCGTGACCCGGGCGAAGCCGCTGTCGTCGTAGTGACGGTCCGCGGAGCCCGGAACATACACGCCGCCGAACAGCCAGCCCTGGTTGAAGTCGTACGTGCCCTGGGCGCCGCTCCCCGCCGTCACGGCCGGGGCCAGCCCAGAACTCACGACGGCGGCCAGCGAGGCGAGGGCTCCGGCGCGCAGAATCGCCCGCCGTGGCGGCAGCGACGCCGGTACCCCTGACAGGCTGCCTCCCGCGATCACGCTAAAGAGGGTAGTGAGTCTTGATATCGCGTTGCTTCATACCTTGACTGGTTCGCGCACTTTTGCCGGGCAGGGCCCGTGATTGCCCGGGGCCGCACGCGGGTATCGCTGACCACGTCGAGGAGGATCGCCGTGACAGAGACAACGCCGTTCACGATCGGGGCCGAGGTCAGCTGCACCGACGGGGTCTGCGGCGTGGTGTGCCGCGTGATCGTGGACCCGGTCGCCCGTGCGGTGACCCACCTGGTCGTCGAGCCGAAACACCGGCTCGACCTGGCAAAGCTGGTTCCGCTCGACCTCGTGGACGCCGCAGCCGACCAGATCAGGCTCCGCTGCAGCACGGCCGATTTCGAGCAACTCGACGACGCCGAGGAGACCCAGTTCATCCCGGGCGCCGGCGGCGTCCCGGCCTATGGCCCGGACCAGGCGATGAGCTGGCCCTACTACGGCCTCGGCCCGGGCCTGGCGGGGTTCGGCCCGGAAATGGTCCCGATGGGCGTCGTCTACGACACGACCCCGCTGGGCGAGGTCGAGGTGCGCCGCGGCGAGCACGTGCACGCCACCGACGGCGCCATCGGGCGGGTCCAGGGGCTGGTCATCGACCGGAAATCAGGCCACGTGACCCACGTGCTGCTGCAGGAGGGCCACCTGTGGGGCAAGAAAGAGGTGGCCATCCCGGTCGGCGCCGTCGCCAAGGTCGACCCGGACGACGGCATCCGCCTGAGCATCACCAAGCGGCAGGTCCAGGACCTGCCCCCGGTGGACGTCGAGCACCCCGAGTAGCGCTCCCCGCAGGCGGTGGCCTAGCCAGCTTCGGCGCTGTCGGCGGCGATCGCCGCGAGCACGTCGGCGTCGAAGCAGGTCCGGTCGCCCGTGTGGCAGGCCGCCCCAGCCTGGTCGACCTTGACCAGCACCACGTCGCCGTCGCAGTCGAGCGCGACCGACTTCACCCACTGAGCATGGCCCGACGTCTCGCCCTTGACCCAGTACTCGCTCCGGCTGCGCGACCAGTACGTGCACCGGCCCGTGGTCAGCGTGCGATGCAGCGCCTCGTCGTCCATCCAGCCCAGCATCAGCACCTCGCCGGTGTCGTGCTGCTGAGCGATGGCCGCTATCAGCCCGTCGGGATTGCGCTTCAGCCGCGCGGCGATCTCCGGGTCGAGCTCGGACTCGCCGACCCCGACCCTGGTGGTCTTCTCGCTCGTGCCCATGTCCCTAGCTTGGCACGCCCCCAAGCGCAGCTGACCAACGCGCAGCTTTGATCTTGGCGTGAAGGCTCCGTTCCATGATCACGGTAGATTAGGACGACCGCGCGATTACCTCCCCGCGCTACTCGATATGCACGGGAGCGGCTGGCGACAGCGAGGTCATGCGCTGGTCGTTCGTGACGCTGGACAGCATCCTCAAATACTGTTCGCCGGACAACGCGCAGCACTTCTGCGAATCGCTGGTGACCGTCAGCAAAGAGATCATGGAAGCCAAGGACGGCAAGCGGGACGCACCGCCGGCGCCGACGACGTGGCCGGGGTCCTGATCGACGCGCCGGGCCGGCCGCCGCACCCGCACAACGGTCAGCGGACCGGGTGGCCAGCCGCCCGCAGCGACTCCTTGACGTCGCCGATCTTGAGCTCGCCGAAGTGGAACACGCTGGCGGCGAGCACCGCGTCGGCGCCAGCGGCGACCGCCGGGGCGAAGTCCTGCGCCCGGCCGGCCCCGCCGCTCGCGATCACCGGGACGTCCACGGCCTCGCGCACCGCCCCGATCAGCTCCAGATCGAACCCGCCCTGCGTCCCGTCGGCGTCCATCGAGTTCAGCAGGATCTCGCCGGCACCGAGCTCGGCCGCCCGGCGCGCCCAGGCGACCGCGTCGAGGCCGGTGCCGCGCCGCCCGCCGTGCGTGGTCACCTCGAACCCGCACCCGCGTGGGGCTCCGCCCCCCGCGCTCCCCCCGAAGATCGCGTCCTGACCGGAGGGCACGATACGGCGCGCGTCCACCGACACCACCACGCACTGCGCGCCGAACCGGGCGGCCACCTCGGTGAGCAGCTCGGGCCTGGCGACCGCCGCGGTGTTCAGCGACACCTTGTCGGCCCCCGCGCGCAACAGCGCGTCGACGTCATCCACACTGCGCACTCCCCCGCCGACGGTCAGCGGGATGAACACCTGATCGGCGGTGTGCGCCACCACGCCGACCATCGTGTCCCGGTACTCGGCCGACGCGGTGATGTCGAGGAAAACCAGCTCGTCGGCGCCCTCGGCGTCGTACGCGGCGGCCAGCTGCACCGGGTCACCCGCGTCGCGCAGGTTGCGGAAGTTGACGCCCTTGACCACCCGGCCGCCGTCCACGTCCAGGCAGGGAATCACCCGGACGGCAACCGGCATCAGCCGACCCTGCCAGTCGGGGGGACGACCCCCCGGACCCCCCGTTGCCCCCACCCGCCTCCCCGGCCCCCTTCAAGGCCGGCGGGCCGGCCCTCGCGGTCGGCACGGCTTGCGCCGGTGGCGGCGCGCGTCACGTTCAGGGCCTCTTGCAGGGTGAACGCTCCGGCATAGAGGGCCTTGCCGATGATCGCGCCCTCAACCCCGAGCGGCAGGAGGCCGGCGATGGCCTGCAGGTCGGACACGCTGGACACCCCGCCGCTGGCGATCACCGGGCGCTCGGTGCGCGCGCAGACCCCGCGCAGCAGGTCCAGGTTCGGGCCGCGCAGCATGCCGTCCTTGGTGATGTCGGTGACCACGTAGCGCCGGCAGCCGTCGGCGTCGAGCCGGTCCAGCGCGTCGTCGAGCTCGCCGCCGTCGGTCGTCCAGCCGCGGGCGGCCAGCCGGGTGCCGCGGACGTCGAGGCCGACGGCGATCCGCTCGCCGTGCTCGGCGATCGCGCCGCGGACCCAGTCCGGGTCCTCCAGCGCGGCGGTCCCGATGACCACGCGCGCGCACCCGGTGCCCAGGGCAGCGGCCAGCGAGGCGTCGTCGCGGATGCCGCCGGAGACCTCGAACGCGACGTCGACTTGCCCGACGATCGACGCCAGCAATTCCGCGTTGGAGCCCCTCCGGAAGGCCGCATCGAGGTCGACCAGGTGGATCCACTCGGCACCGGCCCGCTGCCAGTCGCGGGCGGCGGCCAGCGGGTCACCGTAGCTGGTCTCGGTCCCGGCGGCGCCCTGCACGAGCCGGACGGCCTGGCCGCCGGCCACATCCACGGCGGGCAGCAAGGTGAGGTCGGTCACCGCACCGACTCTAGCCAGTTGGCGAGCAGCGCAGCGCCGGCGTCCCCGGACTTCTCCGGGTGGAACTGCGTCGCGCTCAGCGGGCCGTTCTCCACGGCAGCGATGAACGGCTCGCCGTGCGTGGCCCAGGTGAGCAGCGGCGCGGTCATATGCTCGCTCTCCGGCAGCGGCAGTTCCGTGGCGGCGTAGGAGTGCACGAAGTAGAACCTCGCGCCGTCGCCGATCCCGGCGAACAGCCGCGACTGCGAGGGGGCGTCAACGGTGTTCCAGCCCATGTGCGGCAGCACCGGGGCCCTCAGCCGGCGCACCACACCCGGCCACTCGCCGCAGCCCTCGGTGCGCTCGCCGTGCTCGATCCCCTCCTCGAACAGGACCTGCATCCCGACACAGATCCCGAGGACCGGGCGGCCGCCCGCGAGGCGCCTGCCGATGATCATGTTGCCGCGTACCTTGCGCAGCCCGGCCATGCACGCGGCGAACGCGCCGACGCCAGGCACGACCAGCCCGTCGGCGTCCATCGCCGCGTCGAAGTCCGCGGTCACCTCGGCGTCGGCCCCGGCTCGCTGCAGCGCGCGCTGCGCCGAGCGGATGTTGCCGAAGCCGTAGTCGAGCACGACGACCTTGTTCCCCACCCGCCCAGGCTAGTGCGCTGACCATAAACGTTCACCGTGGCGGCTGACACTTCGCGTCCCGGCGGCGAGGACCTCTACGAACACGATCATCGCGGAGGCAGCGGGCTTGGCCGTGGCCTTGTGCAGGGCCTGGCCAGGCAGGGCCCTGGATGCCAGGCCGCACTGCGTCATCTGGCATCTGCAGCACCACCAGATCCGGGTTTCGCCCGCCACCATCATCGGTTCCCTGGCCGGGCACGGTCTGGTCGCTCACGAGCCGTCCAACCGGCTCAGTGCCCTTGCCTGCGGTTCGCCGCCGAGCTTGCGAACGAGTGCTGGCGGGCTGACGTCACCCCGCTGGCCGCCGGCTGATGTGAACGAGATCGTGGCCGGGCTGCCTGCCGCCGGTGAATATTGACGATCTGGGTCGTCTACGAAGGCAATACAGCCTCGAGGCGGGAAGGCTGCGCCGCCGGGCGCCGCCTTCGTATGCAGAGGAGAAGCGCATGGCAGTCATCGACAAGGTGGAGCGGCCTGAGTTCAGCCTGACCGGCGGCGAGGCGGAAATTCTTTGGTCCATGCTCGACTACTACCGAAGCACGCTGCTGTGGAAATGTGCGGGGCTCTGAGGAGGTTGTGCAGCGATTTCTCACCGCCTGCGCCGAGTCCAGGAACATGGGTTCCGCCCACTCGCTCGACGAAGTGGTGCCTGCCGCGCGAACCGGGTACGGCCGCCCAGCGAGCCTTGGGTTCATCGCCGTGCACATGATCGAGGAATATGCGCGCCATTGTGGCCACGCCGACCTGCTGAGAGAGACGATCGATGGAGCGGTCGGCGACTGACCCAGGCGCAGGTCCGGTCTGGGGGCGGGCGGCTGGCCATGGCGCTCTGCCACGGGCCAGACGTCTTCGCGGCGGCGGGCTGGACTTGGGCGCTCGCTTGCCTTGCTCCATCCTTGGAGTCCATGGACGCCCGGACGTTCATGGACGCCGCGCTAGCGTTCGCATGCTGCCGGGCGGGTGTCCTCGTCCGCAGCGACCAGCCGCGCGATCGCCGGGACCGGCGTGCCTGACGCCGATGCCACGATGATCAGCGCCCGCCGGACCCGGATCGACTCATGCTCGCCGCGGCGCACGATCTGCTGCAGCCGCTGGCCCTCCTGATCGGTCAGCCGCCGCCCCGCGCCGGTTCTGCCATCGCCACTCCCGCACTCGACTCCATACCTGGATCGAGTGCGGACCCGCCACGGCAGCGCCAACGGCGCCCAGCCCAACAGGTGAACGTTCGTGGTCAGCGCACCAGTGAGGCTCCGCTGATCGTGAACCCGAGAGCGGCCGCCGCCTCGGCCGGGGGCCGCCCGGCCCAGAACCTGAGGTAGTTGTCGGCGGTCGACAGCGACCGGGCCTCGGCCCGGTCGAGGTACAGGCGGCCGCCGAGGTGATCGGCCTCGTGCTGGACGATCCGGGCCGGCCAGCCGGTGAATACACGGTCGATGGGCTCGCCACGGGAGTCGAGGGCCTCGACCCGCACGGCGCGGTGCCGGGCCACGAGCGCGGCCAGCCCGGGGACGCTCAGGCATCCCTCGTAGAAGCCAGCCAGGCCGTCCTCCCCGGCGGGGCCGGCGGGGCCGACGCGGCTGACCGGTGTGACCACGGGGTTGACCAGCACGGTGAACGGCAGCTCGGTTCGCTCGCGTGCCGCCCGTTCTTCCTCGCTCAGGTTGCCCCACCGCTCCGGGCTGTCCTGCAGGACGGCGAGCTGCAGCGGCACCCCGACCTGGGGAGCGGCGAGACCGACGCCGGGAGCGTCCTGCATGGTCGCGCGCATCTGCGCGATCAGGCGCTGCAGCCTGGTTGTGCGCAGGTCGGCCGGGTCGACGGGTTCGGCGGCGCGGCGAAGCACCGGGTCGCCGCACTGCACGATCGGCAGCACATCCTCATCGGTCATGGGGATCAGAATTCCAGGACCAGTCGTCCCCTGGTGCCGCCGGCCTCCAGGATCCGGTGGGCCTCGGCGGCGCGCTCGGCCGGCAGGATGCGTGCCACGCGGAGCGTGACCTGGCCGGTCTCGGCGAGCCGGCGCAGGTTGTCGAGCTTCGCCTGCTCGCGGGCGTAGCTGCGCACGGTTACCGGGTGGAACGTGATACCCCGGTCTTGCTCCCCTACGAAACCGCGCACGGTGGCGACCCGGCCGCCGTCGCGTACCGCGGGGACGGCCAGCTCACTCATCAGGGCGGCGTCGACCAGCCCATCGGCTCCATCGGGAACCACCTCGCGGACCCGCCGCGCGAACGCCGGGCCACGCTCGACCACGACGTCGGCACCCAGGTCCTTGACGAGCTGCTCGTCGGACGGTGCGGCGTCGGCGACGACCCGCAGGCCGGCCGCCTTCCCCAGCTGCACCGCGTACCCGCCGACCGCCCCGGCGGCACCGGTGACCGCGAGGGTCTGGCCGGGCTCGAGGCCGAGCAGGTCGAGCGCCTGGACCGTGGTCAGCCCGTTCATCGGCAGCGTCGAGGCCTCGGCGTACGTGGCGCCCTCGGGCACCCTGGCCACGGACTCGGCCGGGACCACGACACGCTCGGCGTAGCCGCCGGTCTGGCCGTGCGGCACCACGATCGCCATGACGTCGAGGCCGGCCTGCAGGCCGGTGGGCGTGCCCGGGCCGATCTGGTCGAGCACGCCCGCGACGTCCATGCCGGGGACGTAGGGCGGCGGGACGTCCGTCGCCCTGGCACCGCTGCGCAGCACCGTGTCGGTCGGGTTGACCGCGGCGGCGTGGACGCGGATGCGGACCTCACCGGGGCCGGCCTGGGGATCTGGCAGCTCCACGACGTGCAGCGCGTCGGGGCCGCCGAACTCGGTTACGCCAATGGCTTTCACACTTGCCGCCAACCGCCTGGCCGGCGCGTTATTCCTTCGCTAGAAGCAGATTCCGCCGATCGCGGGCTCAGGCGCCGGTCCGGCGTCTCCGCTGCGGGGCATAATCGGTGCGCATGAGGGCTGCCGTGCTGGCTGACATTCACGCGAACCTGCCGGCCCTGGAGGCCGTGCTCGACGAGCCGGACGTGGCCGCCGCCGACGCCGTGGTGCTGCTCGGCGACATCGCGCTCGGGCCGATGCCGGCCGAGACGCTGGACCGGCTGGCGGAACTCGGCGACCGGGCGGTGTGGGTGCACGGCAACTGTGAGCGGGAGATGATCACCGCGTTCGACGGCGGCGAGGTTCCCGGGCCCTTCGGTGCCGACGCCGCGGCGAGCGCCGGCCTGATCGGCCGTGCCCACCGGGACCGGCTCGACGGGCTGCCCCTGACCGTCACCCTGGACATCGACGGGCTCGGCCCCACCCTCTTCTGTCATGCCTCGCCGCGGCGTGACGACGAGATGCTGCTCGTCGACAGCCCGCCGGAACGCTGGGCCGCGGCGCTGGACGGCGTGGAAGCGGGCGTCGTGGTCTGCGGGCACACTCACATGCCGTTCGATCGGCTGACCGCCCGGCGCCGGGTCGTGAACCCGGGCAGCGTCGGCATGCCCTACGGCCACCCCGGAGCGGGCTGGGCGCTGCTCGGCCCCGACGTGACGCTGCGGCGCACGACGTACGACGCGCAGGCGGCCGCCGAGGTCATCGGCGCCAGCCGGCACCCGGCTGCGCAGCAGTGGGCGGCCGAATACGTGCTGAACCACTACTCCGACGCCGAGGCGCTCGAGGCGTTCACCGCGATCGCCCGCGAGCAGTCCTAGCGCGTTGTCCACACCGGCGGCATCGGCCGGCCGCCTGTCCACAGGCCACTGAAATCGCCTCGCGGCGCTGCAGCGGCCCAGGCGAGCCTGGTGGCATGACCGAGAACCTCCCAGAGGGCTGCCGCCAGCTGATCAAGTTGCAGCGCGGTGTGATAGCCCGCTGGCAGGCGCCGACCGTGGAGCTAGCACCGACGACCATCAACTCGCTGCTGCGCACGGGTCGCTGGCAGCCGCTGCGGCGCGGCGTATACGCAACCTTCTCCGGGAAGCCGAGCCGCGACGCGCAGTTGTGGGCCGCCGTGCTGCGAGCCGGCCCGCAGGCTGTCCTGAGCCATCAGAGCGCAGCCGAGCTGGACGGGCTTACCAGCACCCGGAGCGAGGTCATCCATGTGACGGTTCCCGGCAGCGCACGCGTCGATCCGATCCCTGGGATACGGCTACACAGATCGGAGCGGCTGATGCAGGCGCGGCATCCCACGCGCACGCCGCCGCGCACCAGGATCGAGGAGACCGTCCTAGATCTGACCCAGACCGCCAAGAACATTGACGGTGCCTTCGGCTGGCTCTGCCAGGGGTGCGGCTCCCGGCTCACCACGCCAGACCTGCTGCTGACCGCGCTGCTCCAGCGCCGCAAGATCCGCTGGCGTGGCATCCTGCTCGGCGCACTTGACGACATCGGCGACGGCGCCCACTCCGTGCTCGAGATCCACT
This sequence comes from Streptosporangiaceae bacterium, assembly GCA_030039095.1. Next base: position 6,262 of record JASHQP010000049.1, on the reverse strand, counting down.
ACGTCCGCGACGTCGAGCGACCGCACGGGCTGCCCCGTGCCAGACGCCAGGCCAAGGTGACCAGGCGTTCGGGCCGCATCTACCTGGATAACCTCGTCGACCGCTACCGGACCTGCATCGAGCTCGACGGCAAGGCTGCTCACCCGGTCGCCGAGCGCTGGCGCGACATCGCGCGGGACAATGCCTCTGCCGCCGAAGGGATCATCACGCTTCGATACGGCTGGCCGGATGTGACGGAGCACCCATGCCAGACCGCGGCTCAGATCGCAGCCGTGCTCGGCCAGCGCGGCTGGACTGGCCAGGCGAGGCCGTGTGACCGGTCGTGCGTGGTCGGTTTTTCATGATCCCGGAGGATTTGTAGCCGTATTCGCTAACAATCCTCCGGGATCATGGTTAGAGGGTGCCTTTGGTGCTGGGGATGCCTGGCGCGCGGGGGTCGGGGGTGGCGGCGGCGCGGAGGGCGCGGCCGAAGGCCTTGAACTGCGCCTCGACGATGTGGTGGGGGTTGCGGCCGGTGAGGACGTTGACGTGGACGCCGATTCCGGCCGTGATCGCGAGCGACTCGAAGAAGTGCCTGGTCAGCGTCGTGTCGTAGCTGCCGATCGTGGACGGCATGCGGTCCGGCTCGGTGTGGACGGCGTACGGGCGGCCGGAGAGGTCGACGGCGGCCTGGACCAGGGTCTCGTCCATCGGCACCAGCGCGTCGCCGAACCGGCTGATGCCTGCCTTGTCGCCGAGGGCTTCGCGCAGGGCCTGGCCGAGCGCCAGGGCGGTGTCCTCCACGGTGTGGTGCGCGTCTATTTCCACGTCGCCGTCGGTACGGACCGTGAGGTCGATGCACCCGTGCTTGCCGAGCTGGGCGAGCATGTGGTCGAAGAACGGGACGCCCGTCTCCACCTCGGCTTCGCCCGCCCCGTCGAGGTCCAGCTCGACGAGCACCTGGGTCTCCTTGGTGACGCGCTCGACGCGCGCCGCGCGGTTAGCCATCGGCGAGCACCTCATCGAGCGCGGTGCGGAACGCGGCGTTCTCGGCTGGCGTACCGACGCTCACCCGCAGCCAGGCCGGCGGCCCGACCTCGCGGATCAGCACGCCGCGGTCCAGCAGCCCCTGCCACACCGCGTGCCGGTCGGGAAACGTGCCGAACAGCACGAAGTTGGTGTCGGAATCCGCGACGGTCAGGCCGCGGCCGCGCAGCCATTCGACGAGGGCGTCGCGTTCCCGGCAGATGCCGGAGACGGTTGCCAGCAGCTCGCCCTTGTGCTGCAGCGCCACCCTGGCCACGGCCTGCGTGACCGCGGACAGGTGATACGGCATCCGCACGATGCGCAGCCCGCTGATCACGTCCGGTGAGGCGGCCAGGTAGCCGAGCCGCGTTTCGGCCATCGCGAACGCCTTGGACATCGTCCTGGTCACGACCAGGCGCTCGCGGTCCGGCAGCAGGTCGAGCGCGGTGTGGCTCTGGTCGCGGGAGAACTCGGCGTAGGCTTCGTCGATCACCACTAGTCCCGGCGCCGCCGCGTAGACCTCTTCGATCACGGCCAGCGGCAGCGCGGTCCCGGTCGGGTTGTTCGGCGAGGCCAGGAAGACCAGCTCCGGCTGCACCTCGCGGATCGCGGCCACGGCCTGCCCGGGGTCGATGCCGAATCCGTCGTCCCCACCGCCACGTGCGGCCGACACCCAGCGGGTATTCGTGGTCTGCACGATTTCCGGGTGCATCGAGTACGACGGCTCGAAGCCGAGCGCGGTGTGGCCCGGCCCGCCGAAGGCGAGCAGCAGGTGCAGCATGACCTCGTTGGAGCCGTTGGCGGCCCAGATCTGGTCGCGACCGAGCCCGTGCCCCAGGTAGCTGGCCAGATCGTCGCGCAGTTCGGTGAAGTCCCGGTCCGGGTACCTGTTCAGCCCGCCGGCCACCCCGGCCACCGCGTCGGCGATCGCCTGGACCAGGGCCGGGGACAGGGGATAAGGGTTCTCGTTGGTGTTGAGCCGCACGGGGACGTCGATCTGCGGTGCGCCGTACGGTTTGCGACCTGCGAGGTCGTCACGCAGCGGCAGGGCCTGGCCTGTTCTCACCCGGCAAGCCTAATGAGAGCCAGCGGAACGACGCGCGGCAGACTCGGGGTGAGGCGGCGCCGACTAGTGAAGGCCTGGCCTGGCGTTCCGCGGCCCGTCACCACGGCAGCGGCTGGCCGTCGCGGAAGAAGCCGCCGGTGGGGCCGTCGTCGGCCAGATCCACGGCCCACAGCACGCTGGCCGCGCCGTCGGCGACCGGCCTGCCACCCGGGCCGCCCATGTCGGTCGCGACCCAGCCCGGGCACACGGCGTTGACGAGGATGCCGTCGGACCGCAGCTCGGCCGCCAGGATCCTGGTCAGCGCGTTCAGCGCCGCCTTGGTGACCGCATAGGCCGGAGTGCCCGCGCCCATGCCGGCCAACGACCCCGACTCGCTGGATACGTTGACGATCCGGCGGTGCTCGCCGCGGCGCAGCAGCGGGAGCAGGGCCAGGCACATCCGCCACGGGCCCATGAGGTTGGTGTCCCAGGCCTCGGCGACGATCGAGAGATCGGCGGTGGACGCCCGCTGCCAGGTGTCGTAGTGGATCGCCGCGTTGTTGACCAGCACGTCGAGCCGGCCGTACCGGTCCGCCAGCTCCCAGGCGAGCGCCTCCACGGTGCCGGTGTCGGTCACGTCGAGACGATGAGCCCGCACGGCCAGCCCGTCGTCGGCCAGCTGCCCCGCTGCGCGCTCGCCGGCCACCGGGTCGCGCGACCCGAGGATGACGCTGAAGCCGCGCTGCCCGAGCTGGCGCGCAACCTCGCGGCCGATTCCCCTGTTGCCGCCGGTCACGACCGCGATCCGCTCTTCGGCGCTCATCGGTGCCTGGCGGGCGCGGCAGCGGCGCGGCCGATCGGGCCCGCGGTTGGGTTCATCCGCCCATCGTGCATCATCGCAGGCCCGGGGGCCGTGCTACGGGCGCGGCGGGCCGGAAATCGGCTCACGTGTTCCTGGCATTCCCGTGGACCGCTCCCGTTTGTAGGCTTGTGCCGATGTCCGATTCGGCGCTCGCGGCCCCGCCCGCCCGGCGACTGCGGGCCAGGCTGTCGCGGCCCTCCTCCCCGGGCGCGCCGAGCCAGCAAATCTGGCGCGTGACGTGGTCGACTCCGGCAGCCATGCGGGCCGTGCGCGCCACGATCGTGATGCCGTCGCTGTTCGCGCTGACCTACAAGGTCATCGGCGACTTGCAGATGGCGACGTTTGCCGCCTTCGGGAGCTTCGCCACGCTTGTCCTGGCTTCGTTCGGCGGAACCAGGCGGGACAAGGCCATCGCGCACCTCGGCCTCGCCGTGGTCGGCAGCGTCGCGCTCACGATCGGGACCGCGGTCCACGGCATCCCGTGGCTGGCCGTGATCGTGACCATCCCGGTGGCCTTCGCCATCTTCTTCGCCGGCGTGGCCGGGCCGAATGCCGCCTCCGGCGTTACGGCCGCGCTGCTCGCCTACGTGCTGCCGGTCGCCTCCCCCGGCGCCATCGGCGACGTCCCGTCCCGGCTCGCGGGCTGGTGGCTGGCGTCCGTGGCGGGCACGGCCGCGGTGCTGCTTCTGTCCCCCCGATCCCAGGGAGACCGGCTCCGCGCCGCGGCCGCGAGCCTGGCCAGCGCGCTGGCCAGCCACCTCCAGGCCGCCGGGCGCGGCGAGGCCGACCAGGCCAGCCGGGATGCCACGGTCGAGGCCAAGCACAAGCTCATGGAGCTGTTCGCGGCCACACCGTACCGGCCGACGGGCCTGGCAACGGCGGACCAGGGCCTGGCCAACATCACCGAAACGCTCGAGTGGGTGACCTCGCTGACCGCCGACGCGCTGGACGGCCACGTGGACCTGCAGCGAGCGACGGCGGCCGACCGCGAACTGCTCGGCGCGGCAGCGACGGTGCTCGCCGACGTGGCACTGCTGCTCGGCGAGCAGGACATGTCCGCCGAGGACGTGGCGCGCGACATCGGCCGCCTGGAACGCGCCAGGAAGGCCAGCTCCGCGCGTCAGCACGAGCTCTCCGGGGACCCGGCCAGCGTCGCGGCGGCGGCCCAGCACGCGGTGCACGCCCAGGCGATCGCCGTCGCGACGCGGAGCGCCGCCGCCGACGCCCTGATCGCCACGCGGCTGGCCGACCCCGAGACCGTGGCCGCTGAGCGGAGCAGCTGGTACGGGACTGGCGAGGGCGGATCGCAGGGCCCGGCGCGGCTGACCGCGGGTCCGCTCGCTGGGCTGGCCGGTGCCGCGAGCGTCGCTTCGCGCCACGCCACCATGCGCTCGGTGTGGTTCCGCAGCAGCTTGCGCGGCGCGATAGCGCTCGCGCTCGCCGTGGCCGTCGCCGACGCGCTCGACGTCCAGCACGGTTTCTGGGTCGTGCTCGGGACGCTGTCGGTGCTGCGCACGAACGCGGCAGCCACCGGGGCGACGGTGCTGCGCGCGCTGGCCGGCACCGTCGTCGGCTTCGCGATCGGTGCCGCGCTCATGCTGGCCATCGGCAGCGGGTACACCGCGTTGTGGATCGCCCTGCCGATCGCCGTCCTCATCGCGGCGTACGCGCCGGGTACGGCGCCGTTCGCGGTCGGCCAGGCGGCGTTCACGATCACGGTGATCGTGCTGTTCAACCTGCTGGTGCCGGCGGGCTGGAGGGTCGGCCTGGTCCGGGTGCAGGACGTCGTGCTCGGCTGCGTGGTCAGCCTGGTGGTCGGGGCGCTGTTCTGGCCGCGCGGCGCCAGCACCGTGGTGGGCGACGACCTCGCCGACGCCTTCCGGTCGGGGGCGGCGTACCTGACCCAGGCGGTGGACTGGTCCCTTGGCCTGCGCCACGAGGCACCCGACACCGCCCTCACGGCGGTCGCCGCCGGCAACCGCCTCGACGAGGCGCTCCGGCTCTTCCTGTCCGAGCAGGGGACCAAGCATGCGTCCAAGCACGATCTGTGGAGCCTGGTCATGGCCACCCTGCGGCTCAGGCTCACCGCGCACTCACTGGCCGGCTTGCGCGCCTACTGCCCGCCGATGGGCGAGGACTCACACCACGATCCCGTGCAGTCGCTGCGCCACCTGAGTTCGGAGCTGACCGGCTTCTACCAGAGCATCGCGATCCTGGTCGGGCCGCCCGGCCATGACCCTCCGGCGCCCGTTGCGGCCCCCGTCCTGCCGCCGGACGGTGCGGTCCCGCCGCTGTTCGGCCCGCATCCGCTGTGGGTCCGTGAGCACCTTCGGGACCTTGGGCAGCACGCCGGCGACATCACCGTCCCTGCGGAGCACGTGGCCCAGCTGCGACGCGTTCCATGGTGGCGCTAGCTGCCGGCTCACCGCTGCGCCACTCCCTGATCGCCATCGCGAGCAGGCCGGGCACGAGGTCGATCGAGCGGCGCAGCACCCACGCGGTCCCCTTGGTGGCCATCCACCCGAACTCGGCCAGGCGGGTCGGCGGCGGGCTGGACGGCTCGGGATCGGGCCGGGGCCCGGCGGGCAGCCCGGCGGCGGCGAGCAGGTCGTGGAACCGGCAGGCGATGAGCCGGTGGCCGCGCTCGCTGGGATGCAGCCGGTCCACCGCCCACATCCGGGGGTCGTGCACCTCGGCGTCCCCGGCGGCGTCGTAGTGCAGCGTGCCGAACCGCTCCGCCAGCCCGTCCAGCACGGCGTTCACCTCGTGCATCCGGCGGGCCAGGGGGCGGGCCAGCGAGCCGGGCAGTCCCAGCATCTGCCCCGGGTCGGGCAGCCGCATCGTCAGCACCTCGGCGCCGGCCGAGCGCAGCGCGCCCACGGTGTGCGCCGCGGCTGCGGCGACCTGTGCAATGTCGAAGCTCGCCCGAAGCGTGTCGTTGACACCGACGACGAAGCTCGCGATCTCCGGGCGCAGCTGCAGCGCGGCCGGCAGCTGGTCACGCTCCACATCGGGGATGCGCGCGCCGCAGCACGCGAGGACGTGCAGCCGCGGCTCGCTCAGGCCCTCGGCGAGCAGCGCCGCCCAGCCCCGCCAGGCCCGTCGGCCATCCAGCGGAACCGGGTCGCCGACGCCGAGCGTGATCGAATCGCCGAGGGCTGTGAACGTGGTCACGCGGATACCTGCACGGTGCTGCCGGACCGCAGTATCGCTTCGTAGTGGCCGATCAGCTCGTCGCCAAGGACGGTCCAGGTCCGGCCGAGCACCCGCTGCCTGGCGGCCCTGCCCTGGCTGGCGCGCAGCCCGGGGCCGGCGGCCAGCCTGGCGACGGCTCCGGCCAGAGCGCCCGG
>JASHQP010000549.1 GCA_030039095.1 Streptosporangiaceae bacterium | reverse complement strand
CCGCTAGCCCTCGATGCTGATCGCCTGCACCGGGCAGGCCAGCACGGCATCCTCGGCCGCCTCGCGCAGCGCGCCGTCGGGCTCGGCGGTGAACGTCAGCGTGCCATCCTCGCCGAGGTCGAAGATCTCCGGCGCTGCGTAGCAGCACTGGCCGTTGCTCTGGCAAAGCTCGAGATCGACCGAGATCTTCATGCTGTGCTGCCCTCCCCAGCCGGCCCTTCGCCGGCCGCGCCGGGATCGCGGCGCAGCCTCGTGGGTATCGACGCATAGGTCACCAGCGTGCGGTTGGCTGACGGCACGGGGGGCCCGGCCAGCGTCAGACCCGGCAGCCGCTCTTGCACCTCACGGAACAGGAGCATCATCTCCATCCTGGCGAGCGGGGCGCCCGCACAGAAGTGAATCCCGGTGCCGAAGGTCAGCGCCGGAGTGCCGCGGCGGGTGAAGTCGAGCTCGGACGGACGCTCGAAGGCCTGAGGATCCCGGTGGGCGGTACCGATGATCATGGAAACCTCGCTGCCAGCTGGGATCCTGACCCCGCACAGCTCGGTGTCGCGGGTGGCGTACCGCACCCCGTTGGCGGTCTTGGCCACGCCCGCCCAGCGCAGCACCTCGTCGATGAACTTCATCGCGCTGCGGTCGTCTGTCAGCTGGTCGCCGAGCTCAGGATGGGTCAGCAGGGTGACGGCAAGGTTGTCGATGCCGGCGACCGTCGTGTCATATCCCGCCAACTGCATCACGTAGCACATCGTGCGGGCCTCGTCGAGGGTCAGGCGCTGGTCGTCGTCGTGGCCCGTCCGGGCCACCAGAGCGGAGATCAGGTCATCGCGGGGCTCCCGCCGCCGTTGCTCGATGAGATCGTCCAGGTAGGCGGTGAGCTCGGCGAGCTTGCGCGCACCTGCCTCCCCCTGCCCCGGAACCCCTGGGCCGGGCGGCGCGATCGCCACGGAGATCGCGCGCAGCATCTGGCGGTCTGCCGGCGGGATGCCGATCAGCTCGCCGACTACAGCCAGCGGCAGCGGCAGCGAGAAGGCCTCGCGGAAATCCACCTCGTCGTCGGCCGCGAGCCGGCCCAGCGCGTCGCCGACGAGCCCGGCGACCGTCGCCTCGATCGCCGGCCGCATCAGCTTCAGCCGAGGCGGCGAGAACGCGGGGGCCAGGGCTGCCCGCAGCCGCCGGTGCGTCGCACCGCCGGTGTTCAGGATGTCGGTCGTGATCATCCCGCCGAGAACGGAGCCCGTCCGGGCTCCCTTGCCGGCGCGGTTGCGCCGGGCCAGTTCCCCGTCCCGCGGGGACCGGAAGATGTCGGGGTTCTGCAGCACGAACCTGCACTGCTCGTAGCCGCTGATGACATACGTTCCGGAACGGGCGTCAGCGAATACCGGCGCGTGCTCACGCAGCCATGTGTAGTGGCCGAACGCTTCGTCGGACGGCCCGTTCAGCGCAGCGCGCGCCGCCGCGGCGGGTTCGGGCGCCGTCGCGGACCCGACTGGGCAGCTCATCACCTCGGCCATCGCATATCTTCAGGCATGGCAGAATACTATAACTGATATATCAATAGTTCAATCTGGCCGACGGGGCCGGGGATGTCGGCGCGGTCGGCCAACGGCAGATCACAGACTGAGCCGCTCGGCCCTGACGCGCCCGCGGGGCCGTTCAGCCGGGCGGCGGCCGAAGGGGTGCTCGTATGATGTCTGCCATGGTTGGCGCCGCCAGCCCGGCGTCGCACGGCACGGCAGCGCCGTCAACGACCGGGTACGGCACGCTCGCGCAGCAGGCGTACCAGCGCCTGGAAGACGACATCGTCTGCTGTGCCCTGCTTCCCGGCGAGATCTTCACCGCCGAGCAGCTCCAGGCCCGGCTGCAGCTCGGCGCGACGCCACTGCGCGAGGCGCTGTCCCGGCTGGCCGCCGAAGGCCTGGTCGCGCCGCTGCCGCGCCGCGGCTACCGTGTCACCCCGGTCACCCTGCGCGGGATCGACGAACTGTTCGAGGCGTGGCAGGTCGTCGGGCCTGCCATCGCGGCGCTGGCCGCCACGCGGATCGATGCCGTCGGACTGGCGCAGGTGCGGGCGCTGGTCAGCCGGGCACCGGATGCCGGTTCCCGGTCATCGCCTCCGGACGGCATCGCGGCGGCTGCGCGGCGCGCGCGGATGCTCTGGAGCGTGATCGCCGCCGCGGCCGGGAACGAGTACCTGCGGCAGATTTTCCTTCGGCTCGACGCGCAGCAGGCCCGGCTCTTCGTCCTGCTCGGGCGGGACTCGGGCCGGTCCAGGCTGCCCAGCCAGGAGGCAGGTCACGCGCTGCTGGCCGCGCTGGAGCGTAGCGACGGCGCTGCCGCGCAGGCGCAGACGGCCGACTTCATCCGGGCCGCGCACCGCGAGATCGCGCGGACGGCCGAGCACTGGCCCTCGGTCATGGCGGCCGAGATCACCGCCCGCTGATCTGGCCGCACGGGAGGCCCCCGGGAGCCAGGTCGGCGACCTTAAATATATTTAAATCGCGATCTGATATTGACAGCTGGCGCGGTGGCATGGATACGATCCGGCTGTCTGCCAGCGCGAGCGCGCCCGGGAAACGGCAGCAGCCCTAGGAGGCCCAGGTGACCGACCTTCGTGATGGTGTGCCGGGTGGGGGTGTGCTGGGTGGGGGTGTGCCGGGTGTGGTGGGCGGGGGTGCGGGGCGGGGTGAGCGGTGGCCGCGGTATGTGGGGGCGGGGCTGGGGTTGCGGGATTACTGGTATCCGGCGTTTTTCAGTGCGGAGCTGGGTGAGGGGCAGGTGCGGGGGGAGGAGATCTGCGGGGAGCGGGTGCTGTTCAAGCGGGTGGGCGGTGTGGTGTATGGGGTGGCGGATCGGTGTGTGCACCGGGGGGTGTCGTTTTCGGATTCGCCGCAGTGTCATTCGGTGAATACGGTGAGCTGCTGGCTGCATGGGTTTACGTATGACGTGCGGGATGGGCGGCTGGTGCAGGTGATCACTGATCCGGGGTGCGGGCTGATCGGGAGGGTGGGGCTGGCGGTTTACCCGGTGCGTGAGGTGGCGCAGACGGTGTTTGTGTGGGTGGGGGGTGAGCCGGTGGCTGATTTCGAGGCGGATATGCCGGACCGGTTTACCGAGATGGTGCATCTGGGCCGGCGGGTGGCGCTGATTCCGCATATGCGGGTGAAGATTGCCGGGGACTGGCGGCTGGGGGCGGAGAACGCCGTGGACAACAGCCACTTCTACGGCCACCAGCAAGCCCCCCTCGCCCGCCAC
>JASHQP010000548.1 GCA_030039095.1 Streptosporangiaceae bacterium | reverse complement strand
GGCGGCCGCCGCCGAGTTCGGCGGCGTGGACGTCCTCGTGGCGAACGCCGGGGGTGCTGGCGGCGGGACCGCGGCTAACGTCGCCGACGACGCATGGTCGGCGGGCATCCGGGTGAACCTGTCCACCTGCCTCGTCTCGGCCCGGGCCTGCCTGCCGGAGCTGATCAGCCGGCGCGGCAACGTGGTCGTGGTGTCGTCGATCGCCGGGCTGGCCGCGTCGCCCGAGTCCGTCGGCTACGTGACCGCCAAGCACGGGCTGATCGGCCTGGCCCGCTCGATGGCCAGGGACTTCGGCCCGCAGGGGGTCCGGGTCAACACTGTCTGCCCGGGCTGGGTGCGCACGCCCATGGCCGACGAGGAAATGGACCAGCTAGGCGCGCTGCACCGGCTGGCCGGACGGGATGCCGCGTACGCGCTCGCGACCGCGCACGTGCCGCTGCGCAGGCCCGCCGAGCCCGGGGAAGTTGCCTCGGTGGTGGCATTCCTGGCCAGCAGGCATGCCTCGGCCGTGACCGGCGCCGTGCTCACCGTCGACTGCGGGTCCACAGCGGTCGACCTGCCCACGATCGCGTTCGACCCGCCCTGAGCGTGCGGCACGCCACGTACGATCTCGGTATGCCCCCCCGACTAGCGGCTGGCAGCGCCAGCGACCTGGTTCAGGCCGAGCGGGACATCCGGGGCCGGATCGGCGATCAGCACCTCGACGTCGCCGCGATGGCCGCGGTGTCCAACATCTACCGCGCGGCCAACGTGATCCGGCACCACATGGAGCAGAAGGTCCTGGCCGACGAGGACCTGTCCTGGGCCGCGTTCACGGTGCTGTTCGTGCTGTGGATCTGGGGCGACCAGCAGACCAGGCACCTGGCCGCGGAGGCGGGCGTCACCAAGGGCACGCTCACCGGCGTGCTGAAGACGCTGGAGAAGCGCGGCCTGGCCCGGCGGCGGGCGCATGACGCCGACGGCCGGCTGGTGCTCGTCAGCCTGGAGCCCAAGGGTGTCGGCGTGATCGAGCGGCTGTTCCCCGCGTTCAACCAGGGCGAGGCGTTCGTCAGCGCGAGCCTGACCGAGCAGGAGAAAAACCAGCTCGCCTCCCTGCTCCGCAAGATCATCCGCTCCGTCGAAACCGCCTGACCCGCCACCGCCGCCCGCTGACCGGGCCCGGCCACGCCAACCCGTAGTGTCGCCGGCCCGCCGGTGCGGTTCTAGCCGCAGCAACGAGCCGGCGACACTACGGGCTCCCGCCGAGTCGGCCCTGTGGCCGCGGAGCTATGTACCAGATTGTCGGTATTTCAGAGGCACGGTGGAGCAGGCCCGCGCGGCGGGGGGGTTTCGGCGCGACCCAAAATCCGTTAAGGCCTGCCCGAAATAGCCGAGGGATCCGCCGGCGTCGGCCAGACCAGCCACGGCACCGGCCAGACCAGCCACGGCACCGGCGCCGCACTGGCCAGCCCGGCCCGGCACCGGCCAGACCGGCCACGGGGTGCGCGTTACGGGCGGTCTTAGGGGTTCGGGTTGGCGGCGATCCGGAGCGCGGTCGCAACCAGCGCATCGGCGCGGGCGCGGGCCGCCGGTTCCTGCGCATACGTGTCGGCAAGGAAGCGGCCGGTGTCGACGCCCTCCTGTTCGGCCTCGGACCGCCCGCCCATGTCCAGCCATTTGGCGAGCAGGTCGCCGTCGGGTTCGGGGTGGAACTGCACGCCGAGGTGCCGGCGCAGCGTGAACGCCTGCACGCACAGGTCATTTCTGGCCAGGACGCGCGCGTCCGCCGGCGGGAAGAACCGGTCGTTGTGGAACTCGAGCCAGGGACCTTCCGGGACCAGGCCGGGGTCGGCCGTGTCCACCATCGACCAGCCGATCTCCTTGCGCGGCGATGGCTCCACCCGGCCGCCGAACGCGGCGGCCAGCGCCTGCCCACCGAAGCAGATGCCGAGCACCGGCACCCCGGCCTCGTCGGCCCGGCGCAGCCAGGCCAGTTCGTCCGCGATCCAGGCGCGGTCGGGGCTGTCGTCGTACACCGCCCATACGGCGCCGAGCACCACGACGTGGTCGACGCCGTCGATTGCGGGCAGGCCCTCCTTGGGCACGAGGGTGACGCTGAGCTCGGCGCCTCGCGCCTCGAACGCGGCGCCGATGAACCCGGCCGAGTCCACCTCGTGGTGGCTGATGACGGTGACTCGCATGGACCGATCCTCCCGTTACTGCTGCTTACCGCGGCGGGCCGTGCCGGACGTGCCGCAGCCCGACGGCGCCACAGCCTGCAGACGCCGCAGCCTGCCAGCGCCGCAGCCTGCCGGCGCCGCGGCCCGTCGCGGCCCGTCCCGCCGTTGCCCGGTCGTTCGTTTGGTGCCAAACTAAATGCCATGACCGGGCATGTCGACCTGACCGATCTTGACATGTGGGCGCGGGGCGTCCCATATCCCGAGTTCGCCCGGCTGCGCCGGGAGGCGCCGGTCGCCTGGCATGACGAGGCGCCGCCGAATTCGGGCTTCTGGTCAGTCCTTTGTTACAAAGACATTGTCGCAGCAAGCCGCGACGTTGGCACGTTCTCGTCCGCGCGGGGCATCTCGTTCGAGGAGCCGACCGACGAGGACATGGTTGCCCGCCGCACGATCATCGACACCGACCCGCCGGAACACACCAAGCTGCGCAAGATCGTGTCCGGCAGCTTCTCGCAGCGCGCGGTCGCGGTGTACCAGCACTTCGTCGAGCAGCTCACCGAGCACGTGCTGGATACCGGGCTCCGCGACGGCGAGATCGAGTTCGTCGACGCCATCGCCAAGGAGGTGCCGATCCGCGTGCTGGCCCGGATCATGGGCCTGCCCGAGGCGGACCTGGACAGGTTCATCGACCTCGGCGACCGGCTGATCGCCAACACCGACCCGGACGTCACCGACGTGGTCTGGGGCCGCGACGACACCGACGCCTACCGCCTGTTCCCGTTCCGCAGCCCGTACGGCAAGCAACTGTGGGAGCTCGGCCGCGGGATCGTCGCCGAGCGGCTGCACGCTCCCGGGGACGACCTTCTGTCCACGCTGCTGCGCGCGGAGGTCGACGGCGACCGGCTGAGCGAGACCGACCTCGACAACTTCTTCTCGATCCTTGTCGTGGCCGGCAACGAGACCACCCGGATCGCGATCGCCCAGGGGATCCTCGCGTTCTGCGAGCACCCGGAGCAGTGGCGGCGGCTGCGCTCCGACCCTCTGCTGCTGGATACCGCCACCGACGAGGTGCTGCGGTGGACCTGCCCCACGCACTTCATGCGCCGGACCGCGACCGCGGACACCTCGCTCGGCGGGGCCTCGATCCGGGCCGGCGACAAGGTCGTGCTCTGGTACGTGTCGGGCAACCGGGACTCCGGCGAGTTCCCCGACCCGGATGTCTTCGACGTCGGGCGGACCCCCAACCGGCACCTCAGCTTCGGGCGCGGCGGCCCGCACCTGTGCCTGGGCGCGCACCTCGCCCGGCTGGAGGTGCGGGTGGTGCTCGCCGCGCTGGCCCGGCGCGTGGCCAGTTTCGAGCCGGCCGGGCCGCCGCGCCGGATCCGGTCCAACTTCACCAACGGGCTGCGCGAGCTCCCGGTCCGCGTCCGCCTGGCCTGATTCAGGGGCCGGAACGGGCAGCTAGCGGAACTGCTGCCAGCCATCGGTGTCGGGCAGCGCGGGAGACATGACCCACAGCACGCGGGTCAGCCCGGAATCCTGCACCGCGCGGAAGGTGTGCTCGGTGCCGGACGCGAACGTGAACGCGTCGCCCCGCTCGAGCACGACATCCTCACCGGCGACGTCCAGCCGGAGCCTGCCGTCGAGCACGAAGACGAACTCCACGTCGACGGGCAGCGAGTACGGTTCGTCGCCACTGCCGCCGCCGGGCTCGATCTCGCTGAGCAGCGCCAGCATCCGCTTCTCGCCCGACGGCGTCAGCTGGTACTCGGTGACACCGCCGAGCCCGCCGAAGTTGACGGCCGGATAGGCGTCGTGCCGGACGACCTCGCCCTTGGCCTCGGAGAACAGCGCGCCGACAGAGATGCCCAGCGCGTCGCACAGCCGCAGCAGCGACGCGACCGACACGTTGGCGAGATCGCGCTCCAGCTTGGACACGAAGCCCTTGGTCAGCCCGCTCTGCTCGGCCACCTCGGCCATGCTCATCCGCGCCGCGAGCCGGGCCGCGCGAAGCTGCGCGCCGATGCGGCGGGAGTCGGCGCCCTGAGTCGGCTCGCGCCGGTCACCCATGCCCGGCACCGAGGCCCTCCGCCGGCCTGGCTGCCTCTTTCGCGCCCTCCGGCGTAACGCTCCGCCGCATGCCCCCGGCCGTCACGCTCTGTTGCACGCTCCTCGGATTCATGAAACAAGGGTTGACAGCCAGGAAACTGATGGTGACCATATCTGCCAGGATGCTACCTGAGGAGGGCCCATGGCCGCACCGGGCGTCGCCCCGCAGGAACTCGACCGCGGCCTGCTCGGCCAGATCGAGGTGCACTCGATCGACTGGATCCCGGACCCGGAGCGGCACGGCAAGAACTGGCAGCAGTCGATGCTGTGGTTCCTCGGCAACTTCCAGTACTTCACGATCCCGATCGGTTTCGTCGGCCCCTCGCTCGGCCTGTCCCTGGGCTGGTCCATCCTGGCCGGGGTGCTCGGGATCGCGTTCGGCACGCTGTTCATGGCCTTTCACGGCACCCAGGGCCCGGTCTTCGGGCTGCCGCAGATGATCCAGACCCGGGCCCAGCTCGGCTACCGGGGCGTGGTGGTCGCGCTGTTCGCCGTGCTGTTTACGTACATGGCGTTCAACGTCGCCGATCAGGTGCTGATGGCGAGCGGCCTGCATGGCGCGTTCGGCTGGAGCGCGGGCGGCGTGGCGATCGCCACCGCCGTGCTGGCCGCCGCGCTCGCGATCTTCGGCTACGACTGGGTGCACCGGGTGTTCCGCTTCCTGCTCATCATCTCGCTCCCCTGCTACGCGATCATCACGGTAGCCATCCTGGTCGGGCACGCGGGCGGTGTGCAGCCGCGCCACCCCGGCGCGTTCCTGTTCACCGCGTTCATGGCCCAGTTCTCGGTTGCTGCTGCCTACAACATCACCTACGCCCCGTACGTCTCGGACTACTCCCGCTACATGCCGCGGGACACCTCGAGGCGCGGGATCATCGCCGCCGTGTTCTTCGGCGCCTCAGGCTCGGCCGTCTGGCTGATCGCGCTCGGCGCGTGGCTCGCCACCAGGCTCAACGTCTCGGACGGCCTGGTCGGCCTGCAACTCGTGGGCGACAAGGTCGCGGCACCGCTCGGCTCGATCACCGCCTTCCTCTCGGCCACGGCGCTGCTGGCCACGATGGGCATGAACGCCTACGGCGCGATGCTGACGGTACTCACCGGCGTCGACTCGTTCCGCAAGATCCATACCAGCCGCGTGTGGCGGGCGGTGACCATCGTGGCGCTCACCCTCATCTGGTACGCGATCGGTGCCGGCATCTCGACCAGCGCGTCGGACACCGCGGTCAACGCCGTGCTGAACTCGCTGACGCTGATGCTCTACCTGCTGGTGCCGTGGACCGCGCTCAACCTGGTGGACTTCTTCTTCGTCCGGCACGGCCACTACGCGATCACCGACATCTTCCGGCCCGACGGCGTCTACGGCGCGTGGGGCTGGCGCGGCCTCACCGCGTACGCCGCAGGCTTCATCGCGGAGATCCCGTTCATGGTGCTGCCGCCGATCGCCGGGTTCTCCTATACCGGCTGGTTCCCCAATCACGTGACGAGCGGTGTTGACTACTCCTGGCTGGTCGGCCTCATCGTCTCCGGCGTGGTGTACTTCACGGCGTCACGCTCACTGAACCTCGCCGGAGAGCAATCCGCGATCGAGGCCAGCGACCGGCAACTGCAGGCGATCGACGCGGCAGTCAGGGAGGCCAGATGACCGACCCCGTACCCCGGGTCACGCAAGGGGGCCACGTCGGGCCCGTGGACGCCACCGTGGTGCCGCGGTATGTGGGCGAGGCGACGTTTGCCCGGCTGCCCAGGATCGACGAGGTGGCCAGGGCGGACGTCGCCGTGCTCGGGGTGCCGTTCGACAGCGGGGTGAGCTACCGGCCGGGCGCCCGCTTCGGCCCGAACCACATCCGCGAGTCGTCCCGGCTGCTGCGCCCCTACAACCCGGCCCTGCAGGTCGCGCCGTTCGCCAGCCAGCAGGTGGCCGACGCTGGCGACCTCGCGGTCAACCCGTTCAGCATCGACGAGGCGGTCTCCGCGGTCGAGCGCGGTGCCCGCGGCGCCCTGGAACGCGCCGGCTGCCTGCTGACGCTCGGCGGCGACCATACGATCGCGCTGCCGCTGCTGCGCGCGGTGGCGGCGGTGCACGGCCCGGTCGCCGTCGTCCACTTCGACGCGCACCTGGACACCTGGGACACGTACTTCGGCGCCGCGTACACGCACGGCACGCCGTTCCGGCGGGCGTCCGAGGAGGGGCTGCTCGACCGGTCCGGCTGCCTGCACGCGGGCATCCGCGGGTCGCTGTACGCCGGCGCCGACCTCACCGACGACGCCGAACTGGGCTTCCAGGTGATCCCCGCGACCGACGTGGAGCAGATCGGCGTGAGCGGCATGGTCGAGCGGATCGCGCAGCGCGTGGGCGACCGGCCCGTCTACGTGTCCGTCGACATCGACGTGCTCGACCCCGCGCACGCGCCCGGCACCGGCACCCCGGAGGCCGGCGGGCTGACCAGCCGGGAACTGCTGGCCACGCTGCGCTCGTTCGCCCGGCTCAACCTCGTCGGCGCCGACATCGTCGAGGTCGCGCCCGCCTACGACCACGCCCAGATCACCGGGATCGCCGCGGCGCACGTGGCCTACGAGCTGCTCTCCGCGCTGGCGGCGAGGAAGGCCTCGGCGTGACGGCGTCCGGGGCCGCGGGGGACACCGGGGGAACCGAGGGCACCGGGGACGCCGGGGACGCCGAAGCGGTGCTGGCGGCGGCGCGGGACCTGGTCCGCGCGTTTGGCGAGCACGACACGGCCCGGTACTTCGCCTGCTTCGCGCCCGACGCGACGTTCATCTTCTACGCCACCCCCGGCCGCCTGACCTCGCGCGAGCGGTACCGGCGGCTCTGGCGGCAGTGGGAGGAGCAGGACGGCTTCCGCGTGGTCTCCTGCCGCAGCGACCGGCCCGCTGTGCAACTGCTCGGTGACGCGGCCGTCTTCACCCACGAGGTGACCACGGTCGTGCGCGGCGCACTCGGCGAGCAGACGCTCCACGAACGGGAGACGATCGTGTTCCGCCGCGAGGCGGCCGGCTGGATCGCGGTGCACGAGCACCTCTCGCCGCAGCCCGGGTAGCCCGCCGAGACCGGCCCGGGTAGCCCAGCGGACCCAGCCCGGCCGCGGCCGCCGCGACCTCTTGACACCGATCGTTTGCTTCCATACGATCCCCCCAATGACGGCCGGGAGCCGCCGCCACCCCGAGGATCCAGGGGAGGAACGTGCGCAAGATCGACGCCTTCGCTCACATCCTCCCGCCTTCGTACGCGCGGCGGCTCGAGTCGATCGTGTCCGGCAGCAACGTCAGCGACCGGATCCTCGGCTACCAGCAGTGGATCCACGAGGACCCGGCGCTCGTCGACCTCGACGCCCGGTGGCGGGCGATCGACCCGTTCGACGACTACACCCAGGTGCTGACGCTCGCGGTGCCGCCACTCGACCAGCTCGGGGCGCCGGCCGTTGCCCGTGACCTGGCCCGCGCCGTCAACGACGAACTGGCCGGGCTCGTCGCCAGGTACCCGGACCGGTTCGCCGGCTTTGCCGCCGCGCTGCCGATGAACGACCCGGAAGCGGCCGCCGCCGAGCTGACCCGGGCGATGAAACAGCTCGGGGCGCTCGGCGCGCAGCTGCACACCAACGTCGGCGGGGCGCCGCTCGACGCGCCGCGCTTCGACCCGGTCTTCGAGACCGTGACCCGGCTCGGCGGGGCGCTGTGGATCCACCCGACCCGCAGCGCCGTGTGGCCCGACTATCCCGCGGAGACGCGTTCCGAGTTCGGAATCTGGTGGTCGCTGGGCTGGCCTTACGAGACGTCGGTGTGCATGGCGCGGCTGGTGTACTCGGGATGCTTCGACCGCCATCCCGGGCTGAGGATCATCACGCACCATGCGGGTGCGATGGTGCCGCATTTCGCCGGGCGGCTGGCGTCGCCGCTCGAGGATCCGCGCCGGGACGACGTCACGTCGCGCCTTTCCGCGGAACCCATCGATTACTTCCGGCGCTTCTTCGCCGACACGGCGATGTTCGGTGCGGGTCACGCGGTCCGCTGCGCCGTTGACTTCTTCGGCGCCGGCAACGTGCTGTTCGGCACCGACATGCCACTGGGGGGGCCACGGGTGGTCCCCGACACGATCGCCAACATCGAGGCGCTCGGGCTGCCCGAGGCCGAAGCGTCCGCGATCTTCGCGGGCAACGCCAGGGCCGTACTGAAGCTGCCGTAAAGGAGAAACGATGGCCAGTTCCGAGCCGGGCTACGAGCGCCTTGGGGCGAAGATCCTCTCCCTGCCCGATGTGATCGCGCAGTCCGTCGGGTTCATGGGCCCGGTGTTCTCCTCGGCGTTCGTGATCCCACTGGTCGTCGGCGTGATCAGCGCCTCCGGCAAGGGCGGCGGCATCGCGTCGCCACTGTCGGTGCTGATCGCGGCCGTCGGGGTGTTCGCGCTGGGCTGGATCGTGTCGGCCTACGTCAAGGAGATCCACGCCGCGGGGTCGCTGTACGACTACGTCACCCGCGGGCTCGGCGAGCGGGTCGGCACGGCCGCGGGCTGGCTGTACTACGGCGGCGTCGTCGTCCTGCTCACCGGCCTGCTGCTGCTGATCGGGGGGTACCTGCAGAGCACGATCGCGTCGGAGTTCAAGGTGAACCCGCTGCCCGCATGGGCCTGGACGCTGATCGTGATCGCGCTGATCGCGGCGATCCTGTACTTCGGGGTGCGCCTGTCCACCCGCAGCCAGCTGGCGCTGGCGCTGGTCTCGATGATCGTCGTGCTGATCTTCTTCATAACCGTGATCGTGAAGCTCGGATCGGCGAACAGCCTGAAGCCGTTCAACCCGTCGTCCGCCTCCGACGGCTGGTCCGGGATCTTCTTCGGCGTGCTGTACGGCGTGCTGCTGTTCGTGGGGTTCGAGACCGCGGCGAACCTGGCCGAGGAGACGCCCAACCCGCGCCGGGAGATCCCGATCGCGGTCATGACCACTGCCGGGATCGCCACCGTGTTCTTCGTCCTGGCCACGTACGTCGAGGTGGCCGGCTTCCACTACAGCCTGAAGACGCTGACGGCGGCGGCGTCCGCTCCGCTGTTCGCGCTGGGCGGGCCGGCCAGCGCGGGCGGATTCGGCGGCACCTGGATCGACCGGCTGCTGGAACTCGTGGTGCTGTTCGACATGCTCGCTGTGGCGATCGGGTGCGCCGTGTCCGCGTCCCGGGGGATCTTCGCGATGGCCCGCGACCGCCGGATCCCGGCGCAGCTGGCGATCGTGTCCAAGCGGCACAACTCGCCGGTCGGCGCCGCGGTGTTCATCATCGGGGCGGCGATCGTGACCCTGCTCCTGGATCTGTTCTGGACCGGCCTGTTCGCGCTGCCGGCCACGCCGCACTACTTCGCGATGTTCGCCTGGGGCTCCACGTTCGGCGGCTTCGCGCTGGTGGTGGTCTACCTGCTGATGTCGGTGGGGTCGCTGCGCACGTTCGCGACCTCGCAGCGCCGGGTCTCGCTGGTGGTGTCGGCCGTGCTCGGCATCCTGATCACCGCGGGCGCCATCTTCGGGTCGTTCTACAAGGTCACCAGCCCGACCATCCTCGCCCCGTGGTTCGCGCTGGCGCTGCTCGTGGTGGGCTTCGCGTCGACCTGGGTGCTGCGGTCCCGGCGGTCGGCCAGCACCGAACTGACCGACCTGAGCGCCAAGACCACAGCCTGACCGAGCCGCCGGGCCCGTCCGCGATCTGGGTGAGCACATGTGCGCTCTCTGAGCGTATGAGCACGTATGCTGTATATAAGTAGATATACCGCAACAATCAAGACGTCCGCGCTATCCGGTAGTTACCGGATAGCGGGAACCGTCCGGGAGGGCCCGGGAGTCTAATGAACGTGAATGAACGCAACGATGCGTCCCGCGATGCCGGTGACGCCCGGCCGGCCAGCTTAATCCTTGTCGAGCAGTCCGGCGTGAAGCACGAGATCCCGCAGGTCTCCCCCGTCGTCGGGATCATCGAGGCGGAGCACGCGATGCACGGCCATCGCGTGCCGCTGCGGGAAGTCAAGGTGGTCAGCCAGCACCAGGCCATCGCCCGCTGGAAGGCGGGCCAGCTCGGCTGGCGCCGGGTCGCCTGACCGGACGCCGGTCAGGCGGCGGACGGCGGGCGGCGGTCAGGCGGCGGACGGCGGTCAGGCGGGCTTCTCCCAGACGGAGACGTGCCCCTGGCTCTCGCCGGTGAACGGCTCGCGCGTCCATCCCGCCCATCGGTCGCGCAGCCGCAACCCGGCGATCCGGGCCATCAGGTCGAGTTCGGCCGGCCACACGTACCGGAACGGGATCGTGCGGTACTCACCGCGGCCGTCCTCGAGGCTGATGTAGTGCCCATGGCTCCGCTGCGCGGCGAAGTCGTAGCTGTAGCACACCCACTCCACCGGGCCCGCTCTCCACGGCAGGACGTTCTGCCCGGGCGGGAGCCGGCGCAGCGGCGGAACCCCGACCTCGATGACGAAACAGCCGCCGGGCTCCAGGTGCGCGGAAACGTTCTGGAAGCACGCCACCTGGGCGTCCTGCGTGGTCAGGTTCGTGATCGTGTTGAAGACCAGGTAGGCGAGGGAGAACGTCCCCTCCACGCGCGTGGTCGCGAAGTCGCCGATGGTCACGCCGACCGCGTCCGCGCCCGGCTTGGCACGCAGCCGGGCGACCATGGCCGACGACAGGTCGATGCCGTGGACCGGAACACCGCGGGCGGCCAGTGGCAGCGCGATGCGCCCGGTGCCGATGCCGAGTTCCAGCGCCCGGCCGCTGCCGGCCAGTTCCGCCAGCAGGCCGGCCGTGGCTTCCACGTCACCGGGCTCGAACGTGTGCGACGAATCGTCGTACCCCGCCGCGACCCGTTCCCCGAAGTAGTCCTGCGCCTCGTCCACCCGGCGGACCATACCGCACACAGCGGGCATGGCGCCCGCGAGTTTCCGGCTGCCGGGCCCGGCCGAAACCGCTCGGGGCCGGGCGGCAGCATGGTGGACAATGTCCGCATGGCTGATCTCGAGCCGGCTCCCATCCTGGAAGCGGTGACCGACGACCCGCGGCTGCGGGTCTTCGTCAGCGACGGGCGGATCCGGGCCCTTCCCGCCAAGCACTCGCGCCGGCTGGCGTTGCTCGAGAAGATCGCGCAGGGGTTCGAGCCCGGTGTGCGATACCCGGAACGCGACGTCAGCCTGTTCCTTGGTGCACTGCACGCTGACTACGCCGCGCTGCGCCGGTACCTCGTGGACGCGGACTTCCTGTCCCGGGCCAACGGCGAGTACTGGCGCAGCGGCGGCAGCGTGGCGCCGGCCGAGCCGCCCGGCTCCCCCGCCCAGCCGCCCGGCTCCCCTCCCCAGCCTGCGAGGACCTGACCGAGGAGAAGATCGCGGCGATCCCGCTGCTCGCGGCGCAGCGAGCCGCCCGGAGATAACGGCTGGTCACGCGGGGTAGGACGAAGCCATGCGGCACGACCTGGCGGCGACGGCCGCCGAACGGCGGACGGCGGGCAAGGCCGCCAGGAAGCGGGTGGCGCGGAGCACGCTGGGATACTGGGACGAAGGGCAGCGCGGCCACGACGCGCTGGAGACCATCCTGGCCCAGAACCAGATCCGGGACGCCGGCCTGCTGCCGATCCGGCACCAGCGGATGGCGGCGTCGCCGTGGAACTACTACCGCGGCGCGGCCGCGGTGATGGCCAGCGATCTGGCCTGCGCCCCCAACAGCGGCCTGAGCGTGCAGCTATGCGGCGACGCCCACGTGCTGAACTTTGGCCTGTGGGCCACACCGGAACGCAACCTGGCCTTCGACCTGCGTGATTTCGACGAAACCCTGCCGGGCCCGTTCGAATGGGACGTGAAGCGGTTCGCGGCCAGCCTGGTGGTCGCCGCGCGGGAAAACCGGATCAAGCCCGCCAGGGCCGCCGCCGCGGTGACCGCCGGCGTCGAGGCGTACCGCAAGCAAATGCGCCGGTATGCGGGAACCCACGAACTGGACATCTGGTACGACAGCACGCACGTCGACAGCCTGCTCGGCTACTTCGAGCCCGCCGACCGCGGTCGCGTCTCGGTTCACATCGAGCGCAAGCGCAAGCGCCGGACGAGCCGCGGAGCGTTCGCCAAGCTCGTCGCGATGGCGCACGGGCGTCCCCGGATCACCGAGGATCCCCCGCTCCGCAGAACGATCGGCGACGAGGAACAGGACGACCTGGTCGACCACCTGCTGGCCGAGTACCGGATGACGCTGCGCGAGGACCGGCGCAGCCTGTTCGACCGGTTCACCGAGGCCGACGTCGTCCGCCAAGTCGTCGGCGTCGGCAGCGTGGGCATGCGGGTCTACCTGGTGCTGCTGGAGGGCCGGACCGGCGCCGACCCATTGTTCCTGCAGGTCAAGCAAGCCGGACCGTCGGTGTACGAGAACCACACCCTGCCCAGCGCGCACGACAACCACGGCGAGCGGGTGATCAGCGGCAAGCGGCTGGTGCAGACCGCCACCGACATCTTCGTCGGCTGGGGCACGCTGCACGGGAACGACTACTACGTGCGGCAGTTCCGCGACATGAAGATCATCCCGAGCACCGACCTGATCGCCCCCCGGCTCGCCGAGTTCGCCACCGCGTGCGGTGAGACGCTCGCCCGCGCCCACGCCAGGACCGGCGACCCCGTGGCCATCGACGCCTACCTCGGCAAGGGCAAGAAGTTCGCGGCCGAAATGCGCCGGTTCGCCCGCGCCTACGCCGACCAGAACGACCGCGACCACGCCCAGCTCGTCGAAGCGATCGCATCCGGCGCCGTCGAATCCCAGCCGGGCTAGATCGCCGCGCAGACACCGCCTATCCGAGGGACTGACGCCCACCGCGTCCGGAAATTCTTCAGGAGTCTGCGTATCACGCCGGGGACCCGGCTCCTCTGTCAGGCAATGAAGTCGGAGCCCCGGGGGGGACTGGCTGGCGCGGCAGGCAGGGCCGCCGTGCCGTCCAACGCTGGGCCGTGGCGCGACGAAAGCCGCGCCACGGCCCCCAGCCGACCGTATTTCGGGATCGACGTAGCGACGGAGTAGCCAGAATGCCTGACCAGATCGCCGCATACTGCAACGATCGGATCAATAGGTTTCCGGCCTGTGTCCGCCTTCCAGTTCGATGGCTGCGCGGCGCCGGGACCGATTTACGGCACGCGACCCAGCAGGCCCCGGGGGCCTGGAAAGGACACGCCATGGGCGACGGCTCTGCCGACGGCTCGCCGGTCAGTGCCCTGGTCGCCCGGGTGATCGACGGCGACCAGAAGGCGTGGAACGAGCTCATAGAGCGGTACGCCCCGCTGGTCTGGTCGATCTGCCAGCGGTACCAGTTAACCCGGCAGGACATCGACGACGTCAGCCAGAGCGTCTGGCTGCTGCTGGTCGAAAATATCGCCAGCCTCCGGGCGGCAGCGGCGCTGCCGGGATGGCTGTCGACAACGACCAGGCACGAGATCTTCCGCGTGCTGCGGGTTGCCCGGCGGCACGACCACGACGACCTGCCGGCGGACGGCCAGATCCCCGGCGACGCCGACGCGGCCACGATCGAGGAAGAGCTGATCCTGGCGGAACGCAACGCCGCGCTGCGCGCGGCCTTCGCGGAACTGAGTCCGAACTGCCACCAGCTGCTGTCGCTGCTGATGAACGATCCGCCGCTGGCTTACGCCGACATCAGCAACATGCTCGGCATCCCCGTGGGCAGCATCGGCCCGAAGCGTGCCCGCTGCCTGGACCAGCTACGGCGGTCACCGCATCTCACCGAGGTCGTCAGTCGGCCCGCCAAGCACGCGGAAGTCAAGGAGACCAGGAGGTGAGCGCGGTGCCCGAAGTCTTCGACGACGAAGAACTGCTGGCCGCGCTGCGCGAGGCCCTGGCGGAACGGGAGGCCGTCCCGCCCGACTTCGTTGAGGCCGCCAAGAACGCCTTTGCCTGGCACAACATCGACATTGACGCCGAACTCGCCGAGCTCACGTACGACTCCAGCCGCGACGCGGAGCCCGAGCCGAGCACGCGCGCCGAGACGGCGTCCATCCGGGCGCTGACGTTCACCTCGGCGCACCTGACTCTCGAACTCGAGGTGACGCACGACTCGCTGCTCGGCCAGATCGTCCCGGCCCAGGCCGGAACGATCAAGGTTCAGCTGAGGGACGGCGCGGAGACGACGGTCCCCGCCGACAGGATCGGCCGCTTCACGATCCGTCCCATCCCGGTCGGCGAGTTCCGGCTGCACTGCAAGACCTCGGCCGACACCGACGCGCTCACGAACTGGATCACGCTGTGACCCGCTGTCAGCCAGCTCCGAGTGCCAGCAGGGAAATCGCGGCGACCCGCTGCACCGGATCATCGGCGGCGCCCAGCCGGACGCTGTACATCGACTCGGCGAGGCTCTTACCCGCCAGCAGGTGACGGTGCAGGTGCACCATCAGCGGCGCGAGGGCATCGTCATTCAGCGGGACGACGCCGGCGATGATGCCGACCGTGCCGAGCGGCAGCAGGCTGCTCACCAGCCCGAGCAGTTCGTCGGCCCCAGCGGGGGCCAGCACGCCGGAGTCGCAGCTGGACAGGACCAGCCGGTAGGGTGCGCGGCGCAACTGCTCAAAGTCGTAGACGGTCAGCGGCCCGTCCTGCATCCCTAGCGAGGAGAACAGCGGGCTGTCGGCGCGGAAGCGCCCGTGCGCGGCGATATGCGCCAGCGAGGCTCCGTCGATCGCGGAAAGCACCTGCTTGGCAGTGGCATCTTCGCCAGCCAGGACCGCCGCATCCGGATACATCTTGGCAAGCAGAGGAACTTCGGCGCCGCCGCTGACCAGCCCGGGCCCCCTGACCAAGGTCACACGGCGGCTACGGGGAGGCCTGGCGGCACGGGCGCGCATCCACGCCTGCGCTGACGGGGCGACGCTGAAGACGCGGCTGCCGAGCGCCGGGAGCAGTGCCCACGGCACGGCGTGCAGCTTGCCCGGCGGAACGACCACGACCGGAGCGTCGCCGAGCTGCCCAGCGGCCGGACCGAGGATCGCGTCCTGCAGCTCCGGGCCGACCGCGTCGAGGATGGCCCGTGCGCTGTCCGCGTCGTCCCCGGACCGCCCGCGGGCCAGCCGGCGCAGCGCGAAGGGCGCGAAGTCGGCGGCGCGGACGGCGTCCTCGGTGCGGCCGGCCGTGAACTGGCGCACCCGCCCCGCGCCGCAGACGAGCACCTGCAATGTGCCGTCGACGTCGACGATCTCCACAAGCTGCGCCCCGCCGAGCTGATCAAGCAGTTCGTTGACGTCGATCACGGCTCGGCCGACTCCGGCTATGCCCGGCGCCTGCAGCGAGCGGGCGCGCACCACGCTCTCAAGGCGCAGTTGTTCCCGCTGCAACGCACCCGTGGTCGCGCCGTCGCGCCTGGCCTCCTCCAGGCGGCTGGTCACCTCGCGCAGTGCGGCCAGGCCGGCGTTGAGTTCAACGTCCGAGGAGGGCCGCACCGCCGGCACCGCGAGCGCCGTAGACCGCCAGCGCTCGGTCGAGGAGAGCAGCATCCTCGGGCGGCGGGCGAGAACTGCATGCCGCTGGGCGAGCATGGCAAGCTCGCCGCCCCGGGCGGTTGCCTGGGCCCGCAACTCCGACGCGCCGAGGGTTAGCCGGTGGTCTTCGAGCACCTCGAGACCCCGGCGGC
>JASHQP010000547.1 GCA_030039095.1 Streptosporangiaceae bacterium | reverse complement strand
GCCGCCCGCGACGCGGCGCCCGGCTGGGCGGCCACCAGCCAGGCCCGGCGCGCTTCCCACTTGTACGCGCTGGCCCGCGCCGTGGCCGAGCACGCGGACGAGCTGGCTGAGATCGAGACCCGGGACATGGGCAAGCCGATCACGGTCAGCCGCAAGGTGGACCTGCGCTCGGCCCCCGAGGCCATCGAGTACTTCGCCGGGTGGGCCGGGAAGATCGGCGGCCAGACCGTGCCGGTGCCCGGCCGGTTCCTGAACTACACGATCCGCGAGCCGTATGGCGTGGTGGCCGGGATCATCCCGTGGAACTACCCGCTGCTCCAGGCCATCTGGAAGATCGCCCCGGCCATCGTGGCCGGGAACACCGTCGTGCTCAAGCCGGCCGAGCAGGCCCCGCTGTCCCCGATGGCCCTGGTCAAGCTGGCTCACGAGTCCGGCTTCCCGCCGGGCGTGATCAACGCGGTGCCCGGCTACGGACCCGACGCCGGGGCGGCGCTGTGCGCCAACCCCGATGTCGCCATGATCGCCTTCACCGGCTCGGTGGAGACCGGGCAGGCCATCCAGCGCGCCGCCGCGGACCGGGTCGTCCCGGTCACCCTGGAGCTCGGCGGCAAGAGCCCGACGATCGTGTTCGAGGACGCGGACCTCGAGTCGGCCGTGGCCATGGCGTACGCCGCCATCTTCACCAACCAGGGCGAGGTCTGCACGGCCGGCTCCCGGCTGCTAGTCCACGAGTCCCTGCACGACCAGGTGGTGAGCGGGCTGCTCGGGCTGATCGAGAAGCAGACGGTGGTCGGGGACCCGATGGACCCGGCCACCACGCTCGGCCCGCTGCTGGACGCCGAGCAGCTCGAGCGGGTGCAGGGGTACGTCAGCCGGGCCCGGGACGCGGGCACCACATTGCTGGCCGGCGGTGGCACCCGTCAGGTCGACGGCCTGGACAGCGACCTGTTCTTCGAGCCGACCGTGTTCGACGACGTGGACAACGGCAGCGAACTCGCTCAGCACGAAGTGTTCGGGCCGGTACTGGCGGTCATCCGGTTCGGTGCCGAGGAAGAGGCCGTCGCACTGGCCAACGACGTGCGCTACGGGCTGGCCGCGTCCGTGTTCACTCGCGACGTGGGCCGGGCCATCCGGGTAGCTGGCCAGCTCAAGGCGGGCAACGTCTGGATCAACAGCTGGGGCAACGTGCACTCCGCCTCGCCATACGGCGGCTACAAGCTCAGCGGGCACGGCCGCGAGATGGGCTTCGCCATCGTCGAGGCCCTGACCCAGGAGAAGTCGGTGTGGGTCAGCACCCGCTGAGCCTGCCCGCCGCCTACCTACCAAGGAGGAATCGTGACCGCGACCGCTGATGCCGCGACCGGCAAGCTGGCAGGCGCTCCGCCAGCCGACGCCAGCTGGAAGGAGACCATGGCGGTCTTCCTGGCCCGGCAGATCCGGGACACCGACCGGATCTGCTCCGGCGCGCATACCGAGATCTCGTTCGCCGCGACCATGCTCGCGCAGAAGATGCACGCCCCCAACCTCAAACTCCAGCTCGGCGGCGGCGCCTTCCTGTGCAACGTGTCCGGCGTCGAGGTGGACGAGCTGCCCAAGACCTCGGTGGACTACCGGATCATGGGCTGGGCCGAGGCCTACTTCGAGCATCACGACACGTTCAACCACTACGGGCCGCCGGGGGGTCGCGACTACTACGAGAACACCGACCGCTGGCGCTCCACCAACAAGTACTTCTTCGCGGACAAGTTCTTCGTTGGCGGGATCCAGGTCGACCGGCACGGCAACGCGAACCTGATCGGCACCGGGAAAGATGGCCACTTCACGTTCCGCGGGCCGGGCAGCGTGGGCATCAACGACGTGACCACCGTGCGGGACGCGTACGTGTTCATGACCGCGCACGACCGGCAGCGCTTCGTCATGGAGTCCGACTACGTCTCGATGCCCGGCCCGAAGACGTACCGGGAGAAGGACCTGATGGGCAACGGGCCGCAGTTCATCGTCAGCCCGCGATGCGTGTTCGACTTCTCCGGCCCGGACCAGACCGCCGCCCTGGTTGGCTTGTTCCCCGGGCACACCGAGGAGGAAGTGGCCGAGCACACGAGCTGGGAGATCGTCCGCTCGCCGCATTTCGTGGACATCGCGCCGCCGTCGGCGACCGAACTCAGGATTCTCCGCACCGCGATCGACCGGAAGGGCGTACTCCAGAAATGAGCCGAGGAGCGCAGACACTGCAAGCCGACCCGATCGAGCTGCCGGATGGCCCTCCGCCGCGGCACGAAGTGGTCATCAGCGCGCGCGAGGTGGTGGCTCAGATCTCCGATGGGCAGGCCGTCGCGATCGGCGGCTTCGTCACCGCCAACCACCCCATGCCGCTGGTCCGCGAGCTGATCCGGCAAGGCAAGAAAGACCTGACCATCATCGGCTCGGCCACTGGCGGGCTGGAGATCGACCTGTTGCTCGGCGCCGGGGTGGTGCGCAAGCTCATCGCCCCGTACTGCGGCGCGGAACTGTACGCGCCGCTGGGCAGCTGCTTCCGCACCATGGTGGAGAAGGAGCAGGTCGAGCTGTGGGAGAGCTCGGAGTACATCCTGTACGCCGGGCTGCAGGCCAAGGCGATGGGCCAGGAATTCATGGCCTGGCGTGGTGGCATCGGCAGCAGCATCGTGGACCTGAACCCCGACCTCAAGGTGTTCCCCAGCCCGCTCGGCGACGGCAAGGAGTACGTGGCCGTGCCAGCCATCTCTCCCGACTGGGCATTCCTGCACCTAGGCTGGGCCGACTCGTACGGTAACGGGCAGCACCCCGGGGCCAGATTCGGGGACCGGATCATGGCCCGGGCCGCGGACCGGGTCGCGCTCACCGTGGAACGGCTCGTGCCGAACGCCAGAATCCGGGCCAATCCCGTCATGACCTCGGTGCCGTACGCGGACGCTGTCGTGGTGGCCCCGTACGGTTCGCACCCGTACGCCTCGCACGGCTTCTACGCCGAGGACGCCGAGCACATCGAGGCCTACGTTCGGGCCACCGCAGGGTTCCGCCGGGGTGACCGCAGTGGGCTGGATGCCTACCTGGACAAGTATGTGTTCGGGCCGCAGACCCAGGACGACTACCTGGACCTGGTGGGCGGGCGCACGCTGCGCGCGCTGGAGGCCCAGTACGAGCACCTCACGCTGGGCCGCCATGCCTTCGACGTCTTCGGCGGCTGAGCCTGGGCGGCTGCTGCCGGAGTCGTGGCGTCCCCAGCCGGACGGCCGGGGACAGTTGCTGGCCACCCGGTGCCCGCGCTGCGCCACGCTGACCTTCCCCGCCGTGGCCACGTGCCCGGCCTGCTGGAACGCCGATGAGCTGGACGCCGAAGAGGTGCCGCAGCCAGGCACCTTGTACGCGTTCAGCACGGTCCGGGTGGCCGGGCGCACGGCCGCGGTGCCCTACCGGATCGGCTACGCCGACTTCCCCGGCGGGCTGCGCGTGTGCGGTCGGCTCACCGGTCCCGAGCTGGCCATCGGGGATCCGGTCGAGGTGGTCAGCACCGAGCTGCGCCCGCCGCCGGACCCGCTGCTGGTCTGGGCCTTCCGGAAACAGGAGGAGCCGGCATGACCGAGGCATACATCCACGGGACCGGGATCATCCCGTTCGGGCGCTACCCGGACCGCACCCTGGAAGATCTCGCCACCCCGGCGGCCCGTGCGGCGCTAGCGGAGGGTGCTGCGGCCCCGGCCGACATCGACGCGGTGTACTGCGGCAACGTCTACGGCGGCATGCTGCCCGCGCATCGCGTCGCAGCCCGGCTGGGCCTGACCGGGCGGCCCGCCTACAACGTGGAGGCGGCCTGCTCCAGTTCGGCGGTCGCGCTGCACCTGGCGGTGAACGCGATCCGGGCCGGCCAGCTGGGCACCGCACTGGTGCTCGGGGTGGAACAGCTTTCCGTGTTCGGCGGCGGTACGCTCCGGCTCAACGAGTCCGACCCGGAAATCGCGCAGGGGCTGACCATGCCCGCCGTGTACGCGATGCGCGCCCAGCGCTACATGCACGAGACCGGGGCCGGTATCGAGGATCTGGCCGGTGTGTCGGTCAAGAACCACGCGAACGGCGCCCTGAACCCGCATGCACAGTTCCGCGCCCCCACCCCGCTGGTCGATGTACTAGCGTCCCGGACGATCGCCGACCCGCTCACGCTGCTGCAATGCTGCGGCAGCGGCGACGGCGCCGCGGCCGTGCTGTTGTCCAGCCAGCAGCCGGACGCTGGCCCGGGCCGCCGTCCGGTGCGCGTGGCCGCATCGGTGGTCAGCTCGGGCACGACCGGGCGGCACGACCTGAGCCGCGAGGACCTGACCACGCGGGTGGCCGGCCAGGCCTACGCGCAAGCCGGAATCACGGCCGCCGATCTGGGCGTGATCGAGCTGCACGACGCGTTCACGATCGCGGAGCTGCTGTACTACGAGGCGCTCGGGTTGTGCGGGTACGGGGAGGCGCCCGGGCTGCTGCGGGACGGGGTGACCGAACGCAACGGTGCCCACCCGGTCAACGCGGGCGGCGGCCTGCTGGCCCGCGGGCATCCGTTGGGCGCAACCGGCGTGGCCCAGGTGGTGGAGGTCACCCGGCACCTGAGCGGCGCGGACACCGGCCTGGCCCAGCGGCCGCAAGTCGGGCTCACGCACTGCACCGGCGGCGGGATCTCCGGCTACGACCACGCGGTGTGCAGCGTGCACCTGCTGGTCTCCTAGCATTCGGTCGAGCATGAAGAACAGCTCTGAGGAATGGTTGTGGCGATGCGGCCGGAACTCGAGGAGGTCAGGCAGCTCGGCGACGGGCCGTGTCGGGGACCGCTCGTTCTGGCAGTCTGGGGTGTGGCAACCCCGCGGTCGGCGATCCGCTTCATCAGCCGGGATAGACGGGAGCGATCGCTATGAGGAAAGCAACGCTCGCCGCTGCCATGGGAGTCCTGGCGGTGGCCTGCTCGGCCTGTTCTGGGCCGGTCCGGCATCCCGGCACGACCAGCCTCGGTGCCGG
Organism: Streptosporangiaceae bacterium; assembly: GCA_030039095.1. The sequence continues at coordinate 13,570 of JASHQP010000547.1, read as the reverse complement.
CGGAGCGGCTTCGGGCTCTGTGTCCTCGTCGTCGGCCACCGTGCCCGCCGTCCCGGAGCCGGAGGCCCCAGGCTCCGGCGCCAGCTGGACCGTCTACCACGGGAATGCTGAGGCGACCGGGGTCCAGGCCGCGCAGACCAGGCTGCTGCCATCGCGGCGGGCCTGGACCTCGCCGGTCCTCGACGGGCAGCTGTATGGCGAGCCGCTCGTCGCCGACGGCCGCGTCGTGGCTGCGACCGAGAACGACACTGTCTACGTGCTGGCCGCCCGCAGCGGGCACATTCTGTGGTCACGCCATCTGGCGAGCCCCGTGCCATCCCGTGACCTGCCGTGCGGCGACATCTCGCCCGTGGTCGGCATTACGGGCACCCCGGTGATCGACCTGGCACGCCACGAGATCTTCGTCGACGCGGACACCTTGATCAAGGGCCCGTCTTCCTCCGGTGGCGTGGAGGCGTCGCACCGCCTATTCGGGCTCGACCTGTTCACCGGCAAGGTCGAGCTGAGCCAGCCGGCGATGCCCAGCGCCGGCGAGGACCAGCTCGCGCAGCTGCAGCGGCCAGGGCTGGCGCTCGACCACGGTCGCGTGGTCATCGCCTACGGCCAGAACTTCGGCGACTGTCCCGGCCCCAACGGTCCTGCCCACGGCTACGTCGTCTCGATCCCGGAGACGGGAGGACCGCTGGACTATTTCCAGATCGGCAGCGGCAGAGACCGGGGAGCGGTCTGGATGGGCGGCAGTTCTCCCGTCATCGACCCTCAGGGGAACGTCTACGTGGCCAGCGCCGATGGCTACAACCTCGGCGCCGGCCAGCCCTACGACGACAGCGACGTGGTGCTCGAGCTGTCGCCGGCCATGCACCTGGAGTCGATCTTCTACCTCAGCGACTGGCAGCGGCTCAGCGGCGACGACCTCGACCTCGGAACCGGGGACCCCGCGCTCGTGGACGGTTTCGTATTCCAGGTCGGCAAGACCGACACCGCCTACCTGCTGCGCCAGGGGCACCTCGGCGGCGAGGATGGCGAGGTCGCGTCGCTTCCGGTGTGCCAGGGCGACCCCGACGGCGGACACGCGGTGATGGGCTCGGTCGTCTACGTACCGTGCCCGAACGGCGTGACGGCGATCAGGGTCTCGGCCAGGGCCCCCCACCTCAGACAACTGTGGACCGACAACGACGGCGCTGCTGGCGGCCCGATCATCGCCGATGGGCTGGTCTGGACGATTGGAGCCGACAACGCGGTGCACGGCCTCAACCCTGCCACCGGCAAGCAGGTGGTCTCGATTCCCTTCGGCGGGTCGGCGAACCACTTCCCGACGCCGTCGGCCGCCGATGGCCTGCTGCTGCTCCCGGGCACCAGCCAGGTCTTCGCCTTCATGGGTCCGGCGGGGCTGCCGCCGGCGCCCACGCGCTAGCTGAGACGTCCGGCGGGGAGTGAATCGCGAACGGCTGGGCAGGTCCATTCACGTTCTCATGGCACCGGGGGGCATAGGCCGCGCTCCTGGCCAGGGACGGCGGCGGCGTGCTCGTCGCGACCATGCCGAGGTTCTAGGCATGGCGTTCGGCCGGACGGCACGAGGACCGCGGCACGGTGCGCAGGCACAGCCGTACGTACGGCCGCTCGGCGGCGAGCATATTGTCAGCAAGATCCCGCGAATCTAGGCTGGCATCATGCCAGAAGACCAGGCCGCCCTGCCGCGCGGCCGACCGGGACCCGGGCCCTGCCCGGCGAGGGCTACGCGGCCATCGGACCGTGGCCGACCCTCGCTGTCCCCACCCGAACCTGGTCAAGACGCCGGACGGACCGATGAGTCGACGGCCCGTTCCTCCTGTTGAATTTCTCCTCGAGAGGGGAAGGTGGCGCCTTGAGTACAAGAGAGCCACTGCTCGACCCCACCGGGGCCGGCGATCAGACCACCAACACCACGCTGGCGCCCCGCCCCCAATCACTGAAGGGCCTCGTCGTCGGCCTGCTCGACAACACTAAGCCGAACGGCGCCGTGATCCTCCGCGCCGTCGGCCGCGAGCTCCGGGAAAAGTACGGCGTCCGGGAGTTCCGGATGTTCGTCAAGGGCTACTTCGGCACGCCCGTCGAGGAGTCGGTCGTCCAGCAGATGCTGCACAACTGCGACTTCGCGGTGGCCGCGATCGGTGATTGAGGCTCGTGCAGCGCGGCCAGTTTGGCCGATGGGATCGTGCTGGAGCGGGCCGGCATTCCCGCTGTCAGCCTGTGCACGGATGCCTTCAAGATCACCGCTGAGGCGATGGCGAACCAGATGGGGTTCCCCGGTTACCGGTACGTGGCCTTGCCCCACCCGGTCGCCAGCCGCACCGAGACGGAGATCGACGAGATAGTGCGGGACGCGCTGCAGGACGTCATCCGGGTGCTCGGTGCCGGGCTGACCTACCAGGGCCCTGCGGAGGTGGCACGATCGTGACAAAGGTGGACGCGGCCGAGGTCCGCCGCGCGATGGAGTACTACTACGAACGCGGCTGGACTGACGGGCTGCCTGTCATCCCGGTCACCGAGTCCTACCTTGCGGAGTTCATGGCGACGACCAGTCGCGACCCGGGCGAGGTGCTCATCCCCATGCCACACCTGAACAAGAACCTGACCGTACGCCTCGCCGCGCTCAACGCGGCGCTGGCTGGCTGCTTGCCGGAATACTTCCCCGTCGTGCTGGCCGCCTGGGACGCGTTCCTGCTCGACGGCATGGTCACCAGGTCGATCTGGCAGTCCACCACGGGGACCGCGCCGTTCGTCGTGGTCTACGGCCCGGTCCGGCAGCGGATCGGGCTGAACTCCCGCGGCAACGTGTGGGGATCGGGGTTCCGCGCCAACGCGACGATCGGCCGGGCGATCAGGCTCGGCGCGATCAACGGCCTCGGGCTCGAGCCGCACATGTTCGACCAGGCTACCCAGGGCACCCCGGCCAAGTACTCCTGCTGCATCGCGGAGAACGAGGAGGACTCCCCTTGGGCCAGCCTGGCTGCGGACAACGGCATCGGCCCGGACGACAGCGCCGTCTCCGCGACCGTGATCCGCTCGGTGCTGCACATCGAGGCTCGGCACACCACGGCCCCCGAGCAGCTCGCCGCGGACTTCTCCGACTCGCTGTGCCGGACCGGCGCGCTGGTACGGCCGCGAGCGAGCGGCTACGTGGTGCTGAACCCGGAACACGCCCGGCTCCTGGACAAGCACGGCTGGTCCAAGGACGACATCCGGGCGGCCATCGTCGAGCTGGGCTGGCGCACCTATCGGGATCTGGCCAGAGCTGGCAAGGAGGCTTTCGCCAGCGGCACCGGCTGGCGGCTGCCCGCCGGCCACCCGGACGCCCAGCCGCAGGAACCGCCGGAGGACCCGGACACTCCGGTGCAGCTGATTGCGCGCCCGGACGCGGTCCAGATCGTGGTGGCCGGCGCCCCCAACGCTGGCGTGTCGTCGATCGTGGAGACTTTCGGCCTCCCCAACCGAGCGCCGGCCACGGTCAAGGTCGAGGAGATAGCCAAATGAAGGTCGTCGTCGGCAAGGTCTCCGACTTCGGAAAACAGGGATCGGAAGATCATGGGCGTGAACAGCAAATCGGTCGGTCAGCGTCAGTCCAGCGGCGATCACCACCAGCAGCCCGGCGGCCAGCAGGCCTCGCGCCAGCTGCCCGCCCGGCTAATCGCCATCGCCGCCGCTACCGTCGTCGCCAGGATCCTCATCACCCCCCGCAGCCGCGTGCTGCCCGCCGCGTTGCTGCGCCGCGCGCCCACCGCCCACCTGCTCGCCGAGGAGTAACAGCGGACGTGGCTGCGGCCGGGGACTGCCGACCCCTACTCGTCTCGTGGCCCTTCTGCTCTCCTATTATTCGAGAGTCCCAGGAATCCCAAGCGTCTGTCCGCCATCGAGGACAATCGTCTGACCCGTCAGATATGAGGCCTGATCGGACGCAAGAAAGGCCACGCAGTCCGCGATATCGGACGGCTGGGCAAACCGCCCGAGCGGTATCGACTTCAGATACTGCGGCGCGAGTTCGGCATTGTGCACCACAAGCTCAGCCAGAGGTGTATCCGCCACTCCCGGGGCTACTCCATTCACCCGGATGCCGTGCCGGGCAAGGTCGATCGCCGCCGAGCGGACCAAGGCCCACACGGCGGCTTTAGTAACGTTGTACACGGCATGCGTTTCCTCGACAAACCACGCGTTAATTGAGGATGTGCAGACAATCGCTCCACCACCGGAATCCACCATTGCTCGTGCCGCTTCCACAACGCAATACATGGTGCCATCGACATTGACGGAAATATGCCGTCGCCAGTGATCATCCGTCATGTCAAGAAGCGCGAGTGGATCGGCTATCCCGGCATGGGCACACATCACGTCGATATGGCCGAACTTGGTGACGCACATCCGCACCGCGCGGCGGCAATCGTCGTGAATCGATATGTCTCCCGCAAATGGCACACACTGTTCTCCTAGGCTGCCAGTAGCCGAATGCAGTACCTCAGTGTTGCGATCGAAGGCGATCACCGAGGCGCCCTCCTCGAGGAAGCGCTGGACCATCGCCAGGCCGATACCCTGCGCTGCCCCCGTCACAACGACGCCTTTCCCGCTGAACTGAGACATGTGCGACTCCGAGAGTTCTAGTATCCTGATGGCCGGGACGGATTATCCTACCTTGCCTTCATCTACTGTCGTTCTGCCAGGAAATCACAATACGGGATATGTATTCACGAATTACCGCTTCGCAGTGGCATGGACTTCGGCGTACAGCCCAGCGTCGGCGGCGTTCGATCCATGCCCTCCTTTGCGACGAGCGCATGGGTTCTGGCGTGTCACTTTCGGGGAGACGCTAGGCAGTTGCGGTCTCCGCAAGCTCTTCAGGGGTCTCCGGACGCTCCGAGACGACATCGCCCGCCCTCGTGAGCCACTCCTCCCGGCCAGTGCGGTGCAGCCAGTAGAGGACGCCGACGCCAACAAGCATCCAGCCACCCACGATCTCCGGCGCATACGCATAGGGTGCGGCCGGGAACGGCTGGAATGACTTGACGACCGAGTACGCCAGCACGAGGCTCGTAACCAACGGGAGGAGGAAGTGCAGGAACCAGTTGAATTCTGAACGGCGCTCACGCCAGTAGTACAGCCCCATCCCGATGTTCGAGACGATGTAAATGAAGATGATTGCGAGAACGAGCGTGAGCCCGACTAGCAGGTTGAACGAAACCTCAGGGCCGAGCGCGAAGCCGACGCCAAGTCCAAGGCCCATAGCCATGACGAACTGGATGAGGATAGCGACCACAGGTGTCTTCCTGGTCGGGTCTAGCGTTGCCACTACCTTCGGCAAGGCCCCCTTGTCCGCCATGTTCCACCACATGCGTGTGGCAACATTCTGGCAGGCGATGAGGTTCGCGATGACCGACGTGAACAAGGCGAAGAGAACGACCGGCCAGAAATGTCCCCAGTACTTGGTTCCGAGCACGAGCGCGGGAAGCGTTGGCGAGTTCACCAGGCCTTTCAGATTGTTGACGCCCCACCCGACGACCTGGCCCCAATAGGCCACAACGAGAACGACGCCCACGACAACAATCGAGATGAGGATCGAGCGCTTGACGTTCTTCCGCGGGTTCTGCGTCTCTTCCGCGAGCGGTACAGCTCCTTCCCAGCCCGTTAGCCCCTGGACGCTGAAGACGATAGCGAGAGCGACCCCGCTAGCTGTCGCGATGTGGCCGGGATTGAATCCCGGATTAAATACCTTGACATCTGATCCGCCCACTCCGGGGTCGGCGAGGCCGGAGATAGCTAGCGCCAGGATGATCAGGATCTCCAGCGTTCCCAGCAGGATGAGCAGGCGCACAGACAGGACGATGCCCAGGTACATCAAGAGCGAGACCAGCGGTACGAGAATCAGGGTGGTCACCCACCAGGGGAAGTCAAAGCCATAAGCCGCCTTGAGCTGATTCTCCAAGATGAACCCGAAATACGCGGCGACAGGGCCAGAGATGATCGGCGCATAGAAGACGAAGGTCCAGGCACTGAGAAATCCGAAGCGCGGTCCGATCGTACGGCTGATGTAGGTGAAGTATCCCCCAGCCGACGGGAAGTTCTTAGCCAGCTGAGTGAGGCAGACACCGAGGCCGAAGACGACCACGACCCCAACGGCATATGCCAGAACCGAGTGCGCGCCGGCCAGACTGACCACGAATGGCGTGAAGAAGAACGCCGCGATGGCGGGTGCGATGTGCGTGATGTTCTGCATCAGCGCGCCGCTGAGGCGCAGGGAGCCTGCCCTGAGTTTGGTCTCCGCGACCCAGACGCCCGAAGCCTCAACTGACTGGCCAGTCCCATCCCGGCGCGTATGAGGTGTTGTCATACAGAGCCTCCAGTGGTCTGATAAGCAGATGCTCAGGCCGTAAGCAGATGATCAGGCCCCTCGACGAACGTTGTCAAGGTTCGCCGCCGATCATGCGACCTGAGAGAACAGACTGCTTCGCCGCGTGCGGCAAGGAGGGTCGCGTGATCGTACAGGCCCGCGAACGTGGCGGACTGAGCGCCGCAACTGCCGCCCGGCACCTGGCGACTTGCCAGGACTTCGGCGTCTTGCATGAGAAAGGTTGGATCGCCAGTGTCCGAGCTGTTTGGTCGCCGCTACGTGAAGTCAGAGCTACTTCGGCGCGTCGGGCGGCTCGAGCAAGTCGCGGGAGTCCGGCTCGTCACGCTCGGCGACAGCCAGGCCAGGGGCGTTCGCGTTCTGGAATTCCGCACCGGCTCTGGGTTCGCCTTCGAGGTGCTGGTTGACCGCAGCTTCGACGTCGGGCGCACCGAGCAGAATGGGCGGCCGCTCAGCTGGCAATCGGGTTCCGGGATCGTCGCGCCGTGGTACTACGAGGCCGACGGATGGGGCTGGTTCCGGTCATGGGGTGGCGGCATGGTTGTCACCTGCGGGCTCGACCACACCCTCGCACCGGGCGAGGACACCGCTGAGCATTTCAATCAGCCACACATCATGACGACAGTCCGGTACGGGCTCCATGGACGCATCGGCGGTCTGCCCGCACGCCTGATTGGATATGGCGAGCAGTGGGATGGCGATGAGTGCGTTCTCTGGGCCGAAGGAGAGGTACAGCAAAGTACCGTCTTCGGTGAGTACCTAGTACTGCATCGCCGCATAGAGGCGAAGGTGGGCGACTCGCACTTCACAATTCATGACAGGGTGGAGAACGCCGGGCACACGCGCACGTCGCATATGTTTCTCTACCACTGCAATGCGGGTTTCCCTGTGCTCGACGAATTGTCCGAGCTCATCGTGCCCAGCCGGGAGACCACCACGGATTATGGCGTGCCGATCGAGGGATACCAGACGATGTCAGCGCCGATCAAGAATTTCACTGAGGCCTGCTTCGAGCACGACCTCATTGCGGAGTCGGCGGGAACCGTTCCGGTCGCGCTGGTGAACCGGAGGCTTGCCCTCGGGGTGTACCAGGTCTTTCACATCGGCCAGCTCCCCCACCACACCGTCTGGCGCATGATGGGCGAGGGAACCTACGCACTGGCCATGGAGCCGAGCACCAACCGGGACGCAGGTCGCAGGGATGCGCGGGAACGGGGCGAACTGCAATGGCTCGAGCCCGGGGAGGAACGCCGCTATGACCTCGAAGTGGGCGCACTTGCCGGAGAGGCAGCCATTGCAGACTTCGAGGCTAGGATCGCACGACTCTCGTAGCTGCAGAGGCTTCCCAGGGGGCCCGTACGATCCGCTATTTACCGGGCTCTAGCTCGCCTCGAGTTCAAGCAGGCGGATCCCCGCGATCTCGTTGGTGACAAGGACGTTGAGGAAGCCGCCACGCAGCGCACCCAGGATCGCCTCGACCTTGTGCACACCGCCCGCGACTCCCACGACTTTCGGGATCTTCTTCAGATCGGCGAGCTCGATGCCAATCCGTCGCTCGTGCAGCGGGATGTCCACTACGGCGCCATCGGCGTCGAAGAACTGCCCGAGGATATCGCCGACCACGTTGTGCTCGGCCAGCAGCACCAGGTCATCCTCGGTCAGATAGCCCAGCTGGACGATCGTCGCATCCGGCGACGGCGTGCCAACGCCCACTATCGCCTGATCGACCTCGCATGCGTGCCTGAGTACCTGCTGGATGGTCGGTTCTTCGCGGAGCGCCGCGGCCAGCTCTTTCGACGACGCGTGGATCGGCGCCGGGATCACCGCGGCCGTAGTGGCGTAGTCACCGTCCGCCGCGTCTCCGTGAGACGACAGGATCGCCGGCAGGTAGCCATCGACCCCACCGGTCAGCGTGATCATGTGGATGGGCCCGACCGCGCCGAAGTTGGTCGCCCCGATCACGCGGGAGACCGTCTCGCCCCAGCCGACACCTAGAGTCCCGCCCGGGCGCAGGTGGGTGCTGAGGAATTGCGCCCCGCCTAACCCGATCCGCCCGTTGAGAATGCGGTGGTCGCTGGGTTCCCTCTCGTGGTCCGGAACCACCAGCGCCTCGGTCAGGTGGAACACGCGACGCAGTTCGGCGCTCAGCTCGAATGAATCGAGATACTCCGCATTGAGCTGGATAGAGACCAGCCCGACCCGGCGGGCACGGTCGAGCAGCCGGCCGACCGAAGCGCGCGACAGCGACAGCCGTTTGGCGATTTCGACCTGGGTAAGCTCGTCCTTGTAGTAGAACCAGGCGGCACGCAGCAAGAGCTCTTCCGAGTTCCAGCGAATGACCTCGTCGGTGCCGGTGCTTCTCACTCCATCGCCTCGCTCCTGGATGCTCTCGCTCGTTGACCGGACCTGGTCAACTGAGATCGTCCGGATCTGCAGCACTGACGCGCCGGTCCTGCCCGCCACCGTAGTCGGCACCGTGACCCGGCATGCCTACTCGGCAACCCGGCTGCGCGAGCAATCCCGCAACGGCGTCGCCCATGAAACTCGCAGGACCGCCGTCCCCTGATTCAGCTCCTTCCGGCGCCAGCCCGGCCATCTCCTCGAACTGACGCAGCCTTTGTCTCGCGGTCCCAGTTACTGGCCAGGAATGTATAAGCATCGGCAGCGAGTTCGTCCTCGCTGTCGAAGAGCTTCCGCCAGATCCTGGTTGCAGCGGCAAGGTTCGGGAGGAAATTGCCGAATGCCTCGACGGTAAGCCAGCCGTCATAGCCAATGTCCCGAAGCGCGGCGAACGTGGCGTCCCACTGAACGCTGCCCGTTCCGGGCACACCTCGATCGTTCTCAGATATATGAACGTGTGCGATCCTCGCGCCTGCACGGCGAATGGCCTCTGCGGGATCCTTCTCCTCGATGTGAGCGTGGAAGGTGTCCAGGTGGATGCGGCAGTTGGGATGGTCTACCTCATCAATACAGCGGATCGCCTGGTCGAGGGTGTTCAGGTGATACAACTCGAAGCGGTTGACGACCTCTTCTGCCAGCACGACGCGTGCTCCGGCTGCATACTCAGCCCCCCGGCGCAGGTGATCGACACTGCGCTTCCACTCCTGGTCGGTGACACCCTTACCCGTGAACACGCCCAGTGCCACCTGATGCGGGCCGCACAGGAGGCTCGAACCGACGGCAGCACAACAGTCGATGACCTCCTTCAGGTGCTGGTATGCGGCTTCGCGGACTGCCGGGTCGTCGCTCAGCGGGTTGTGCTCGGCGGCAATGACAGTGTTCGCTGTCCGCTGCAGTCCGAGATCGTCGAGGCGCTGCCCCCAGATCGCCCACTTGTGCTGGTCGAGGTCGAAAATCGGTACCTCGACGCCGTCGAAGCCAATCTGCTTTAGTCTCTCGAGGACCGGCATGAGCGCTTCATGCATTTCGTCTGCCCACAGGTACAGGTTGATGCCGAACTTCACCCGCTGCTCCTCTCGTCATCGGCCGCAGGTGCTGGTCAAAGGCCTGCTGTGGTTTCAGGATTAGTGCGCGATCGCCCTGGTGCCGGGCTCGCCGGGACGCTGTCAGAGCTGTTGACTATGTTGCGATCTGCTGGGCACTCGCTCACGTGCTGATCATCCGCTCCCTGGAGTATCAGCCTACGGGCGGACGTTGGCAAGGGCCAGCGCCGGCCCGGCGATCGGCTGCCTCGACTGCGCTCCGGTGCGGAGCCCTGGCGGACTGCCCGAATGCGAGCAGGCTGATCTCATACGGGGTGTCTTGGATGGTGAACGGCACCGAGGCAACATGGCCGCCGATGGTGACTCCGACCCCGTTGCGGAGGTCCCCTGCTGCGGCAGACTCGGTGATCGGGCGGGTCATCGGCGGCGCGAAGGCCCGCGGCTGGGGCTTACCTGGATAGGGCAGGCGCGCTTCTGTGACGCCTTGACGCGCGGGTTGCACCCGTTCACAGGCTCCAGAGAGCCTCCGTGGGGGACAGGCGGGCAGCGCGGATAGCGGGCAGCAGGCCGGCCAGGGCGCCGATTGCGATGGCGGCCGCCAGACCGCCGGCCCAGGCGTCGACGGGGATGACCGCGGCCCAGCCCTTGCCGTGGGCGTAGATCGCGGTGGCGGCGGCGCCGGTGATGATTCCGGCGACGCCGCCGATCACCGACAGGGTGATCGCTTCGGCCAGGAACTGGGTCCGGATGTGCCCGCGGGTGGCGCCCAGCGCCCGGCGCAGCCCGATCTCCGACCGGCGTTCCAGGACGGAGATGACCATGATGTTGGCCACGCCGATGGCGCCGACCAGCAGCGCCACCGCGCCGAGGCCCAGAAACAGGGTGCTGAACGCGGCCTTGGCGTCGGCCTGGGCGACCAGGGCGTCCGACGGCTGCGACACCTCTACGCCGCTGGGGTTTTCGGGGTTGGCCTGCGCGGCGAGCAGTTTGTCCACGGCGTTGACCCGGCTGCCGGCGGCCTTGACGTAGATGGTGGTGGGGTAGCCGTCGAAGGACAGGTACTGCCCGGCGAACGGGAACCCGACCAGGACCGAGGAGTCGACGTCGGGGGACAGCACATCCGGCTCGAGGATCCCGGCGACATACAGCCACATGCCGCCGTTGCCGTTCGCATCGGTACCGGTGACCCAGACCCGTTCGCCGGGGAAGACCTTGTCGATGCCGAGCAGTTGCGCGGCGGCGGCGCCGAGCACGGCGACGGGCTCGCGGGCGGTGGCGGTGTTGAGGAACTCGCCCTGGGCCAGGCTGGTCCCGGCGGTGGCGGGCAGTCCCAAGGTCGCGGCGTCGACGGTGAGTGCGTTGGTGTTGACCGAGGGGATCAGCGGCGAGCGGTAGACGCTGGCGCTGGTTGTCCCGGTTGACTGCACCTGGTTGACGCCGGGCAGCCGGGAGATCATCGCCGGGGCGGCGGCCGGCAGTTCGGCGGTGCCGCCGGTGAGGTTCTGCCCGGGCTGGACGGTGAGCAGGTTGGTGCCCAGCGCCGCGATCTCGGCGTTCAGCGCGGCGGCTGAGGAGGAGGACAGGCCGAGCACGGCCACGATCGCCGCGACCCCGATCGCTATACCCAGCGCCGACAGCGCGGCGCGCAGCTTGCGGGTGCGCAGGCCCACGGTGGCCAGCCGGGCCAGGTCCGCTGCCCGCAGCCGGGCGGCTGCAGGGCCGCGGCCGGGCGCTACCCGACGCGCGGCACGGGTTCCGGGCATGGTCCTGGTCACCGGTGTCCTCCTTCTGGCTCGCCGGGCCAGCCCGCGATCCGTTCCGTGGCCTCGTCCGGCCCGGCAGCCGCACGCGCGGCACCGAGACCGGCGGTGGGGGCTGGGCCAGGAGCCTGCGCGAGCGCTGTGTCGGAGATGATGCGGCCGTCGAGCATCCGTACCTGCCGGTGCATCCGCGCGGCGACCTGCTCGTCGTGGGTGACGACCACGATCGTGGTCCCTGCGGTGGTGTTGAGGTGGGCGAGCAGGTCCAGGATGGCGGCCCCGGTGGCCTGGTCCAGGTTCCCGGTGGGCTCGTCGGCCAGCACGATCGCGGGGGAGCCGGCGATGGCCCGGGCGATCGCCACCCGCTGCCGCTGCCCCCCCGACAGCTGGGTGGGCTTCGCGGCCAGCCTGTCCCCCAGCCCGACCCGGCCCAGCGCTTCGGCGGCCAGCTCGCGGCGCTGGCCCAGGGCCACCCCGGCATACAGCAGCCCGTCCGCCACGTTGTCCAGCAAAGACTGGTGCTCGGCCAGGAAGAACTGCTGGAACACGAACCCGATAGCCGATGCGCGCAGGCCGGCCAGCTGCTTATCGCCCAGCGTGGCTACGTCCAGCCCGGCCACCCGGACGGTCCCCGCGGTGGGCAGGTCCAGCGTGCCGGCCAGGTGCAGCAGCGTGGTCTTGCCCGACCCTGACGGCCCGAGCACGGCGACCAGTTCTCCGGCTGCGAGCTGCAGGCTCACACCCCGCAGGGCTGGCACCGGCGGCCTGCCCGGGTACACCTTGGTCACCGTCACCAGTTCCAGCACCGGTTCGCGCGCCCCGGCCGCGAGGTGCGCCGCGGCGGTGGGCAGGGTCATCGTGTGGCCGCTCATGTTCCCGGCACCACCACACGCTGCCCGGGGGTCAGGTTGCCGGTCACCTGCACCGTCCCGGCCGCGTCATCAAACAACCCCGGCGTGACGGTCACCAGGTGATGCCCGCCCGGGCCGGTCACCTCGACCGCGTACCCCCCGCCGGGCTGCGCCAGCAGCGCGTCGACCGGGACTATCAGCGCGTTGCTCACACTGCCGGTGGTGATCGTCACCTCGACCGGTGCCTGGTTCAGGCTGCCCGCTGCCTTCGGGTTGGCCAGCGACACCACCACCGTGATCGTCGCCGTGCCCGACCCATTGTTGCCGGACCCGTCGTCGCCGGAGCCCGGCCCGTCGTTACCTGAGCCGGTGTCACCCGACCCGGTCGCCGGCGACGACGAGGCCGCGGCGGTGGTGATCTGGGAGATCACCCCCGGCGTCGCTGCGTTGTCCGGCAGGGTGACCGATACCTTGTCCCCGACCGCGACCTCGCTTTGCAGCGAGGCGTCCAGGTCGACCGTCACCACCGGGGTCAGCGAACTGCCAGTCAGCACCGTGGCCCCGGAGGTGGCCGTGCCGCCCGGCACCGCGCCGCTGCCCAGGCTGGTCACCTGGACCGCGCCGGGCAGGAACACCGCCTGGCCCAGCGGCAGCGTCCCGGTCACCGTCAGTCCCAGATGCGCCTGCAGCAGCCCCAGCGCGTACGCGGTCTCACTGCTGAAGTAATCCCACCCCGAGCGGGGCCCCAGCGCCGCGGCGGTGGCGTAACCAAGCTTGACCAGATCGCCGTTCAGCTCGGCCACGTCCGAGCCGGTCATCCCCTCGGCCAGATCCCGGTACGCCGGCACGCTGCCGTACAGCAGCACCACCGGGGTCCCGGACACCTGATAAATCTGCTGGCCCTGCCGGATCGTCTGCCCCACCTGCGGCAGCCAGGTGAACGTGCTCGCCCCCGAACCCGAACCCGGCGACGAGCCGGACCCGCCCGACGACCCGGGAACCACCACCGTGTACGACCCGGAATCACCCACCGTCCCGTCCTCCTGCGTCTGCTCGGTCAGCGGCCCCCGCGTCACCGCCGCCGTCCCCGTGGCATACGCACCGGTGCTGGCGGCCGGCTTCGGCGCGCGGAACACTCCCGCC
>JASHQP010000546.1 GCA_030039095.1 Streptosporangiaceae bacterium | reverse complement strand
CAGCGCGCGTGCCAACATTACGGCCCGGCTGCGGGACGCCGGAGCGGATGAGGCTGTGGACGTCATCGTCGGTGGAGACGAAGTCGGTCATGGCAAGCCCGCGCCCGACATCTTCCTGGAGGCTGCCCGGCGCCTCGGCTGCGAGCCGCGCGTATGCGTGGTCATCGAAGACTCCGACAATGGCATCACCGCAGCGGACGCGGCCGGGATGACGCCGTTTCTGGTGCCCGACTCGTCGATGCCGCGCGTTATACCCGCTGCCGTCCGATCCCTGGCCTACCGCACCTGCGGGTCCTTGACCGAAGTGCTGGAGATCCTGAGCGCGGCTCCGGCCAGGCCCGGCAAGAGCTAGCTGCTCTGTGTCTCCCCGGGAACTGGTGGTCCTTGGGACTGCGAGCCAGGCGCCCACCCGCCGCCGCAACCACAACGGCTACCTGCTCCTGTGGGATGACAAGGGGCTGCTCTTTGATCCCGGCGAGGGAACGCAGCGCCAGATGCTGTTCGCCGGCGCGACGGCGAGCCGGATAACCCACATCTGCATCACGCACTTCCACGGAGATCACTGCCTGGGCTTGCCAGGCGTGCTCCAGCGGATGTCCCTGGACCGGGTATCGCACGCAGTGGACGCCTATTACCCGGCGGAGCACCGTGAAGTGTTCGCGCGGCTGCGGCATTCGTCGCTGTTCCACGACGTGCTGCAACTGCGGGAACGGCCGGTCGATGCCGGCGGCACGGTGCTGCAGGCAGCCGAGTTCCGCATCGAGTCCCAGCCGCTGTCGCACAGCGTTGCGGCCATCGGCTACCGGCTGGTGGAGGCGGACGGGCGGCGGATGCTCCCGGACAAGCTCGCCGCCCTGGGCATCACCGGTCCCGACATTGGGCGGCTGCAGCGCGAAGGCAGTCTGGTCAGCGGTGAGCGCCTGGTGACCATTGAGCAAGTGAGCGAGCCGAGGCGGGGCCAGCGCTTCGCCTTCATCATGGACACCCGGCTGTGCGATGCCGCGTTCGCGCTCGCCGAGGGCGCGGACATGGTGGTCTGTGAATCCACCTTCGCCGATACCGAGGCCGCGCTGGCGCAGGAGTACGGCCACCTCACCGCCGGGCAGGCCGGCCGCATCGGGGCCGAGTCCGGGGCGCGGCTGCTCGTGCTCACGCATTTCTCGCAGCGATACGAGCGGGGCGACGAGCGGCTGCTCGCCGACCAGGCGGCGATGGCGTTCGGGGGACCGGTCGTGATGGCTCACGACCTGGACCGGATCCCGCTCCCCTCCCGGCATCCCTGAGCCCGCCGGGTCGCTCCGGCCGGGGGCGGGAGCGTCTGCCGAGGCAGCCGCGAGAGGATAGGCAGCATGCGGCAAGTTGTCACTTTCGACGCCTACGGCACTCTCGTCGACTTCCGGCTCTCTGATGCGACGCGGCAGCTTCTCGCTGACCGCCTGCCGATGGACGGCGTCGACACCGAGGAGTTCCTCGACGACTTCCGGGTTATGCGCTTCCAGGCGGTGCTCGAGCCCTATCGCTCGTACCGCGAGGTACTGCACTCGAGCCTGCGGTGCGCCATGCGGCTGCACGGCATCCCCCCGTCACCGTCCGATGGTGACGAGCTTGTCGCCGCGGTCCCCACCTTCGGGCCGTACCCCGAGGTGCCGGACGCGCTGCGGGCCCTGAAGTCCCTCGGCTACGAGATCGCCATCATCTCGAACACCGACGACGACCTCATTGCGCACAACATCGCGCGGATCGGCGTGGACTTCGATCACGTCATCACCGCACAGCAGGCCCGGGCGTACAAGCCGAGCCGCCAGACCTTCGAGTATGCGCACACGGCCATCGACATCCCGCCTGCCCAGGTGACACACGTCGCGCAGGGATGGGAGTACGACCTCATCCCGACCCGCGACCTCGGCCTGCGGCGCCGTGTCTGGATCAACAGGTACCGGCGCCCGGGCAGCTCCCTCTACCAGCCTTACGACGAGCTGCCCGATCTGTCCGCCGTGCCGGCCCTGCTCGACACGGGCCGCAAGCCGTGAAGCGGGCCGGTTCGGTATAGCGGCGGCGAATCAGGATCGCTCAGATCGCGTGGACCTGCTCGGCTTGCGGACCCTTGGGGCCCTGGCTGGTGGTGTACTCGACCTTCTGGTTCTCCTCCAGGGTGCGGTAGCCGTTCATGTCGATGGCCGAGTAATGAACGAAGACGTCGGCGCTGCCGTCGTCGGGGGCGATGAAACCGTAGCCCTTGTCGGAGTTGAACCACTTCACAGTTCCCTGTGCCATCTGCTTGTTGTCCTTCCAGGACGAGCTCGTATCCGCGCGGTCGCGGACGCACTGCTAACTGCCGGCTGCGGCCGGCTGGTCCCGCCAGGGGCCGGGCGCAGCCTATCTCACACCGGATCCAGGCCACGGCCGATCACGGGCGAGCAGGAAGAAGCGGGGGACACCTTCCGCAACTACCCGCCCGAGAGAGCGCCGCCCTGCCAGACTGCACGGTACGGCGGGCGCCCGCCGTGCGTCCCGCTGCCAGTCAGGGGGTGACGGCCGGCGCGTCTCGCGCACGTCAAGCGTCAGGGGGGCGACGGTGGGCAGGCATTCGGACTCCATTGACGTAACCGGCCCGATAAACATGGCCGGCTTCGACGAGCGGCGCAGTCTCAGGCCCTGGATCGCGCTCGCCGCCGTGATCCTCGTCGCTGCAGTGGTGGTTGCCCTGCTGCTTGCCGGCTAGGAGCGCTCGCAGTCGTTCATCCGCTCTGAGCGCAGGAAGTCCTCTACGAAATCTGCGGTGTCTTCCCAGCGCGACACCTCCAGGCACTGGACGCCCACAGCCCGGACGGGATAGTCATTGCCTCCTTCCTGAAGGCGATCGCCGACAAACAGAATCTCGTCGGCCTTCAGGTCCAGGTATTGCATCAGCTTCCGCATTCCGTAGGCCTTGTCGATCCCGCGCCGGGTGATGTCGACGGAAGTGGATCCGCCGACGCGGACTTCGAGATCGGGAAGCCGCGCTGCCGCATATTCGCGAAGCGCCGCCTTCTTGGAATTCCCAGGATCCCACTCATATTTCCTTGCCGGTGGTGCTTCCTGGCCCAGCGCGGAAAACGTAATCTGACTGCCGCGATCCTCGATCCGCTCGCCCCAGGTCTCACTCTCCCAGAGACCCAGTTTCTTCGCGCCCTGCTCGAGAACCGTGATGATGCGCTGCTTGTCGGCCTCGGACAGGTCCTCCGCATAAATCTGCCGCCATGAGCCGTCGCTCCAGCGGTAGTACCGTGTGCCACACGTTGGCATCAGGTGAAGCGACGTCAGCGACCCGTCAGACACGGGAAGGTGCTGCAGAACCTGGAGGTCGAACTGCTCGAACCTCCCGCCCGAGATGATGCACACGTTGATAACAGCGATGAGCTCGCACAGCAGCCTGGCCATACGGTCATCGATCTGCGATTTGGAAACGGCGAGCGTGTCGTCCAGATCGAACGCTATTGCCCGAACCTTGCTAGTCATTTAGGCGATCCGCATTCTCGGTGGCATCTTCTCGGTGGGCGCCGTCGCACCACGGAAACTCTAGGGTACGGGTCAAGCCGAGACCGAACTCGTGTGCAGCGACAAGGCCGCGTCGAACCGGCGGAAGTCCACCGGATCTTCACCGGTCGCCGCCGAGCAAGTCGGCCATGACCTCCTCGTGTGACAGCGCGCCCGGGCACCCGGCGGCGACCCACTCGTCATGTGCGGCGAGCGCGGCCTCGATATCTGCCGCTTCCAGCGCTTCTGGTGAGGCATGCCGCTCATCCCGGCCACTGTCAGGCTGCGCGGTCATGACAGCACCGTACTGGCCACCGGCCACTCATACAGGCCCGCCACGCACGCGCATTCATGCTGAGCGGCTGTCTCTGCTTCGTCAAGTGATGTGGCCTCACCGGTCGTCGCGAAGTTGGCCCCGCTTCTGGTTGCGAGGCGGTGATAGCCACGCTCACTCCGAGGACGGTTCCGGTACCGCTGGAGCGTGTCCCGCGGATCTTGACATGCCGTAGTGTCGCCGGCCCGTAGCTGTCGCTCTAGCAGCAGCA
>JASHQP010000545.1 GCA_030039095.1 Streptosporangiaceae bacterium | reverse complement strand
CCGCCGGTCGCGGATCGCGTCCGCCCTGGCCGGCGCCTGCCTGGTCGCCGGCTCCGCGGTGCTTCGGTTCGCGGTCTTCGAGGCGGGCCTGCAGTCGGCCCGCGACCCCAGGTACACCGTCATCCCGCAGCGCGAGCGGCTCGACCAGCGTGCCGGCCAGGTGCCGGGCACCGGTCCAGACCCGCTGTTCACAGAGGCAGGGTGAACGTCAGCGACACGTTCGGGACGTCGGCGAACCCCGGCTCCCCCGTGCCCTGTTTCACAGCATCTCGGCCAGCGGCATCGACCGTCCGGTGCAGCCGCTCCCTGGGCCCGAAGCGATACCACTCGTCGAGTTTGATCGCGATGTGGGACAGGTGCATCGGTCGGCGACCCGGAAGACCGACCACATCGCGTACTGGATCTGCTGGTTCGCTTCGCTGGCCGCTGCAGCGCCGCCCGCAGCGCGCCGGGCGGCCACATCATCGTTGTCAGTCATCTCGGCTGTGACCGTAGGCGCGGTCGCTTGCAATTTCACTGCGATACCGGCCGGCCTGGCTTCGCTCGGCTTCTTATACACAGGTATGGTTGTATTTATTATCGAGGAGCGTGGAAACCGAAGGAGCGGGCGTGGAAGCCGAAGGAGCGAGCATGGAGATCGAGTCACTGGCGGGGGCTCTCGAGCGAGAGCACCGCGAGGTCGACCAGGGGATCGAGGCGTTCACCGGTGCGCCCGCCGGGGAGCGGGACCCGAAACCCCTGCTGCGCGCGGTCCACGCCCTGCGCCGCCACATCTACCTGGAGGAGGAGTTCCTGTTCCCGCCGCTGCGTTCGGCCGGCCTGGTGGCTCCGGTGTTCGTCATGCTGCGCGAGCACGGTCAGCTATGGCAGACGATGGACGCCCTGGAGTCCTACCTCGACGCCGACGGGCCGGACGGCGCCGCCCGCACGCTCTGCCGGCAGCTTGTCGTCCAGCTCGTGCATCACAACCCCAAGGAGGAGAGGATCCTCTACCCGCAAGCCGACGAGGTGCTTACCGAAGCGGAGGCCGGGCGGCTACGGGCATTTCTCGACTCCGGAGAGCTTCCCGGCGGATGGGTGTGCGCGAAGGCACCGGCATCGGGCTAGCTCGGGCGGGCTGCTCGCTTACGGCTGTGTCTCGCGGTCGTCGCGGTAGGCGTCGTAGGCCTTCGTGTACTCCATGACCCGGGCGACGTCGTCGATGAACGCCTCGTCGTAGCCGGCGCGGCGCAGCAGGTGGAAGCCCATCTCCATGCCCGCGCTGATCCCCGCGGCCGTGATCACCCGGCCGGCGTCCACCACCCGGGCGTGGCTGACGCGGCAGGCCGGCGCCAGGCTGGCCAGCCGGTCGATCGGCACCATACCGGGCGGCTTCGCCTCGCTGCGGTCGGGCTCCTTGCGGCTGGTCGCCGGCAGGCCGTCCAGCAGGCCCGCCTGCGCGAGGATCCACGAGCCGGTGCACACGCTGGTCAGCAGCGTCTCGCCGGGCAGAGCGCCGATGAACTCGTGCAGCCTGGTGTTGTAGGTCTCCGGGCGGGTGCCCGCACCGCCCGGGATCAAGAACGCGTTCATCGCCGGGCGGCTGGCGAGGTCGTAGTTCGGCAGCACCGTGAATCCGGCCTGAGCCTGCACCGGCCGCAGCGTCTCGGCGACCAGGAACACATCCAGCGCCGGGTCGTACCGGCGGGCGACGGAGAACACGCCGTACGGCGCGGCGAAGTCCACCACCTCGGCGTCTTCGAACACGTAGATCCCCAGCCGGAAGCCGTCGATCTTGCTGCTGGTCACTGCTCCTCCTGCTGATGTTTGGAACCGATCGGTTCCGGCCTTGCGGCCGGCGGGTCAGGCCGCGTCGAGGACCTCGCCCAGCGGGACCGCCGGGTCGGCGAGCCGGGCCGGATCTGCGGGCCGGCCGGACCGGATCAGGTCCTGGATCGCGTCGGTGACATCCCAGACGTTGACGTTCATGCCGGCCACCACCCGGCCGCCGGACATCCTGCCGGCCGCAGCTTGCAGGCAGCTTGCAGGCAGCCAAGGTCATGCGGCACTCCGCAGACCGGTCAGGCGGTCCTCACGGACTATGAGGCGCGCCACGTCGATGCCGGACCGCTCCAGGGCGGGCAGCAGCAGGTCATCTTCCTTCGCCACGTGGCTGGCGAACAGGGCGCTGATGGCCGCGGCAGTCGCGGCAACGGCGACCGGCCGCACCTGCGCGGACAACCGTTCGGCCTGCGACGCCAGATCGCGGTGCTCCCGGATCAGCGCCTGCACCAGCAGGGCGGCGCCCGGATCGCGCCGCGCTGGACGGTAGAGCGATCGTTCCTCGGCGCGGGTGTGCGGCATTATCTCGTCGGCGAGGAAGGTACGCAGCAGAGCCTTGGCCGGGCGCATGGGGTCGCCCCGGTCGGCCGCCTCGGCCAGCACGCTGGCCCATTGATCCAGCACCTGCTGCAGTTCGGCATGGCAGGCTACGAGTGCTGCCCCGGACCGTGCTGCCGCTCTGGCAGGCATCTGCGGTGTAACGGCCACCTTACCGCTCCTCCCGGGGCCTTTCTCGTCTTGCCATGGCCTCGTTGTTATATACTAAGTCGCCTGTCAAAAATAGGCGCCTGCCGACGGGCTTCCACGTCGGCACGTTTGTGACGCGGGTCTGGGGAGGCCCTGCGCTCGGCCCGGGGGTAGGCCGACGTCGGCCCGGTCTTTGACGCCGGTGACGGCTATTTGTTACAATTTGATTGTGAAAATGCCTAGAGGGGAGGGCTGGCATGACTGCGGAAAGGGCGGCCTCAGCGGGCTGGCACCGCGGATGCGGCACCAGCGCTGCCCGGTGCCGCGAAACCGGCAGCCGCGCGCGTCTGCCAGGACGGTAAACGCCATGACGGCCAGGATCGAGCGGCGGGCACCGGGATCGGCCCGAGCTGCCGGCCTGCGCGACGCGCCTGCGCCGGACGCTCACAATGGCGGTCCGGACGCCGGCCGCGCGGTGGTCACGATCAGGCTGCTGGGCCGATTCGCGGTGGACCGGGATGGCCAGGAGATCGCGCTGCGCGCGTTCGGCGGCAGGCTGGCCCGCCAGCTGCTGCGGCTGCTGGCCCTGCGCCACGGGGCGCTGGTGCCGAAGGAGCAGATCGCCGAGGCGCTGTGGCCGAAGGATCCCCCCGCGGATGCTATCGGTAACATCGAGGTTCTGGTCAGCAGGATCCGAGGGGCGCTGGGTGACCGGACGATGGTTCGCACCGCGCCGGGCGGATACGTCCTGGCCGATGACGGCCGCTGCAGGGTCGATGCGGAGGCTTTCGTCGCCGCGGTGCAGGAGGGCCGGGCCAGGCTGGCCGAACGGCCGGCCGAAGCGCTGGGCTGGTTCCGCAGCGCGCTCGGCGTATGGCGCGGGGAGCCGCTCGCCGAGGACACCTACGCGGAGTGGGCGCAAGCCGACCGGCGCCTGCTCTGCCTTGCCTTCCTCGAGGCGCTGGAAGGAGCCGCGGCTGCCACCCTGAGCCTGATGGATGCAGCCGGGGAGGGCTCTGCGGGCCCGGCGGACGCGGCGTCGTGGGCGCGGCAGGCGCTGGCCGCCGAGCCGCTGCGGGAGACCGCGTTGCTGCTGCTGGTACGGGCGCTTGCGGCTGCCGGGGACCGGGCCGGGGCGCTGATAGCCTTCGACGACTACCGTGCCCGCCTGGCCAGCGAGACGGGCCTGGAGCCAACGCCGCAGGCTCGCGAGCTCCGCCAGCAAGTGCTGACCGGCGGATCCCAGCCGGTGCGGCAGGATCGTCCCGTGACCGCCGGACCGGCTGGATCCCCCCGCTCGTTCCTGGGCCGGCAGCCGGAATGCGACCTCATCATGGATGCGGCCGCCGGCCGAGGTCCCAGGGTGGTGCTGGTCACCGGACCGAGCGGCATCGGAAAGTCCGCGCTGCTGGCGGAGGCGGCGCGGCGGGCCGCGGTGCCCGTGCTGAGTGTGCAGACCTTCCCCGCCGACCGGGACGAGGCATGGTCGGTGGTGGGCCGGCTGCTGCGCCAGGCTGCTCAGCGTCTGCCCCGCCCCGCCGCGGACGCCCTGCCGGAGCCCGAGGCCAGCGCGCTGGCCGAGGTGGTGCCGGGCCTACTCGGGCCGCCCGGCGCGGCCCTGGCCGGCCGCACCGAGGATGATCGCCGCGCGCTGGCTTGCCGCGGTGCGGTCCGCCTGGTCGCGGCGGTGGCCCGGCCACGCTGCCTGATCGTGGCCGACGACCTGCAATGGGCCGATGAGGCCAGCCTCGCCCTGCTCGGCATGCTGATCCGGACGCTCGACGGCGTGCGCCTGGCGGCCGCGCACCGGCCGGAGCGCCGCGCCGGGCGGGCAGTCGCCGAGAGTTTGGGGATGCAGGCCGGCGACGTGACCACGATCGTGCTCGACCGGCTTCCGGCGGGTGCCGTCATGGACCTGTTCGGCGACCGGCGGCTGGCAGAGGCCACGCTCGGGCACATCGCCGGCTCGCCGTTCAGCGCCATCGAGGTCGCCGCCGCGCTGGCCAGACACGGCGCCATTGCCCGCGGCACCGACCAGCGATGGCGGCTGCGCCCGGCCTGCGCCGCATCCGACGTCGCGGAGATCGTCGCAGCGGGACTGCAGGATGCGGCCAGGAGCCGGCTGGGGTGTTTGCCTGCCCGGTCGCGTGAGGTGCTGGGCCTGCTCGCGCTGCTCGGCCGGCCCGCTCCGCCGGCGCTGCTCGCCGCGGCGAGCGGCACCGATCTGTGCGCCGCGCTGGAAGCTCTGGACGGGCTGGCCAGCGCCGGGCTGGCCCGCGCGCAGGCGCAGGGCTGGGCGCTCAGCCATGGCGTGGTCGCCCAGGCGATCCGTGGCATCATCAGCCTGGCCGACACGACGCGATCGCATGCGCTCCTGGCCGGGGCGCTGCGGCAGTGCGGTGGCGATCCCGCCGAGATCGCCGGCCACCTGGCGGCGGGCGGCGACCGTGACGAGGCGGCCACGACCTACGCGGCCGCCGCGCGCAGCCGGCTGGAGCGGTTCAGCGACCGGGAGGCCGCCCTGCTGGCGGACGCCGGCCTGTCCCTCGACCCGCCGGGCCACACCAGGGCGGCGCTGCTGGAGGTGCGTGGTGAGGCCGGCCGCCGCGGCGGCCGGCTGGAGGCGGCCCGCGACGACTTCGTCGCCGCCCTGGACAGTGTCGACGATCCTGCCAGCCGCTCCCGGGTCCTTGCCTGCCTGGCCATCCTCGACGCGAGAATCGCCGGCGCGGCCCGCGGCGGCGAGCTTGCCGAGCTGGCGATCGCGGAAGCAGGCACGCGGCCAGACGCGCTCGGTCAGGCGCTCGCAGCGGGCGCGATCATCGACCTGACCGGTGGCAACCTGGCCCGTGCTCACGAGCGCTTGCAGCGGGCGCGCGGCCTGCTCGACCAGGCTGGTGACAGCCGGGGCTGCGCCCGCCTGCTCTACTGCCAGGCGATGACGAGTTTCATCGGCGGCAGGCTCCGCGACGCGGACCCGCAACTCGATCATCTCACCCGATTGCCGATCGGCAACGGTGAGATCCTGCGGCTGTGGAGCCCGCGCGCCACCCGCGGCCACGTCCTGGTCTTGCTGGGCCGGGCCGCCGAAGGTGTTGCGCAGATCGACGAGACCCTCGCCGACGCCCGCACAGCTCGTCACCCTGCCGTCGAGGCCGAGTGTCTCTGGCGTCGCAGCGAGGGCTTGGCCGTCGACGGCCGCGCCGTCGAGGCGATCGAATCAGCCGAGGAATCGGCGTCCATCGCCACCCGCATCGGGCACGCCGAATGGGTCGCGGCCGCGAACCGCGGCCTGGGCATGGCCTACGAGGCCGCTGGGCTGACGGACCGCGCCGAATCCGCCTACCGCCGCTGCGTTCAGGGCTCCGAACACCTCCCGTTCTTCCGGGCATGGGCCGATGCGCGGCTCGGTGCCTGCCTGGCCCGCCAAGGGCGGCCCGGCGATGCGGCCCCGCATGTGCGCGCCGCGCTGGCAGGCGGGACTCCGCTCACCCGATTCGAGGCCCGTTGGGCGCAAGCCGAGCTTCTCGCCAGCCGCGGCGACGAACAGGGCTGCCGCACCGTCGCCACCACCGCGCTCGACGCAGCCCAGCATGGTGGCTACCTGATCCTGGTCCCGCGGCTGCGCGAACTGGCCGGCTGACGGCCGCGGCCAGCGGCGTCCCGGAGGTCCGCCGTGCGGGAGCCGGAAGAAGTTCGCGGTTCTCGGGAGGACATGATGAAGGCTTCGGGAGGGCATGATGAAAGTGATCATCTACGGTGATTTCAACTGCCCCTACTCCTACCTGGCCAGCCAGCGCGCCGACCGGCTGTCTCGCGACGGCAGGGCGGAGATCGACTGGCGGGCGGTGGAACACGACCAGAAGCTGGCCGTGACCGGAACGCCCGCTGCCGTCGGCCGTGCCGCCTGGGACAGGGAACTGGGCGAGGTCGCAACGCTGGCGCTGCCCGGCGAGGACGCGCCGGCCGCGCCACCGCCGGTGATCAGCAATACTCGAGCTGCCGTGGCTGCCTACGCCGAAGCGGTCGTTGACCGGGTCGCCGACGGGTTGCGGCGCCGCCTGTTCCGGGCGATCTGGGCCCAGCACCGGCACGTGAGCAGCGCCTACGAGGTACGGCGGCTGATCACCGGCCCGGTGTGGCCGCAGGAAGACATCGCCGACCGGCT
Source organism: Streptosporangiaceae bacterium (assembly GCA_030039095.1). Next base: position 10,807 of record JASHQP010000545.1, on the reverse strand, counting down.
CGCCAGCCCGGACATTCCCAGCCTGCTGGACCGGGATCCCGACCTCACGCGGATCGTGCGCCGGTCCGGTGGCACGATCGCGCCGGACGGCGGGCCGCTCAGCACGGCTGGCTGGCGGCGGATCCGGCGGTGGCGCGAGGAATGGCTGGAGCTGCCCAGCCAGGTGATACCGGCGGTCGTCGGCCCCGGCCAGATCGTCCGGTCCGGCATCGACGGGCTCCGCTACCTGGCGGGCCTCGCCGAGGACGGTGACGCCGCGGGGGCGCCCCGGGGCGAGGAACGGGCCCCGGATCGGCATCCGGCGCGCCCAGCATGACCGGCTCGCCCGGGCTATGAAGCCTTCCTCAGCAAATCGGCCAGGACGGCCGCCTGGCTGAGATCGAGTTCCCTGGTGGCGGTCAGGAGCGTCACGGGCCCGCCGGCCGCCCGGGTGCGGAGCCGCCCGAGCGCCTCGCGCTGCTCCGGTCCGGTCAGCTCGGCGGCGTAACGCCGACGGAACTCCTCGAACTTGCCGGGGTCGTGGTGGTACCAGGTCCGCAGCTCGGTCGATGGCGCGACGTCCTTCGCCCACTCGTCCAGCCGCGCGGCGTCCTTGCGCAGGCCACGCGGCCACACCCGGTCCACGAGCACCCGCGCTCCGTCGTCAGGAGAAGGGGCGTCGTAGACGCGGCGGATACGGATATCAATACCCATCTCAGGTTTCCTCCTTATGGTCGGCCGACGTGCGGAGCGCACCGGCGAGCTGCCGGCGGAGGTGGTCCCAGCTCGCGTCGAACGTCGCCACGCCCTGGTCCTCCAGCGTCTGCACGACGTCGTCGTAGTCGATGCCCAGCTCGGCCAAATCGTTCAGCACCGCCCGCGATCGCTGGTAGCTGCCATGGATGCTGTCGCCAGAGATCTGCCCGTGATCCTCGACCGCGCGCAGGGTGGCCTCCGGCATGGTGTTGACCACACCGGGCGCGACCAGGCCGGTCACGTACCGGGTGTCGTCATAGGCAGGGTCCTTGACGCTGGTCGAGGCCCACAACGGGCGCTGTGGCCGGGCGCCTGCCTCGGCCAGTGACTTCCACCGGTCGGTCGAGACCGCCTGCTCGTAGCGCTGATATGCGAGCCGGGCGTTGGCGATAGCGGCCCTGCCGCGCAGCGCGGTCGCCTGCCGCGTGCAGATCTTGTCCAGCCGCTTGTCCACCTCGGTATCTACCCGGGAAACGAAGAACGACGCCACCGACGCGATGCCGGACAGGGAGCGCCCGGCGCGGCGGGCACCCTCCAGCCCGGCAAGGAATGCCTCGATCACCTCGCCGTAGCGCGCCAGCGAGAAGATCAGCGTGACGTTGATGCTGATCCCCTCGGCCAGGCAGGCCCTGATCGCCGGCAGGCCCTGGCGGGCGGCCGGGATCTTGATGAACAGATTGGGCCGGTCCACCAGCCACCACAGCGCGCGCGCCTCGGCGACCGTGCGCCCAGTATCGTAGGCCATCCGCGGGTCGACCTCGATGGACACCCGGCCGTCAAGGCCGGAGGTCGCCTCGTACACGGGACGCAGCACATCGCAGGCCCACCGCACGTCGAATGTGGTCAGCTCGCGCAGCGCCTCATCCGCGTCGGCCCGGCGCAGCGTCAGGTCACGGATCTGGTCCGTGTAGGCGACGCCGTCCGCGACGGCCCGGGCGAAGATCGTCGGGTTCGTTGTCACCCCGGACACTCCCCGGTGGCGTGCGAGCGCGGCAAGCCTGCCGGTGGCCAGCCGCTCCCGGCTCAGGTCATCCAGCCAGACCGAGACACCTGCATCCCGGAGCTTGGCTATCGGCTTGGTCATCACACCTCCAGGTGATCGGTAAGGCGGCTGCCCTTCCGGAGCGCTTGTCATCGGAACGAAGCCGCGTTGCGGTGCCGGCCTGCTCGCCGTGGTGTTCCGCACCGGCCTGCTCGCCGTGGTGTTCCGCAGCGGCCTGCTCGCCGTGGCGGCCAGCCTTCGCGGCGGCGGACGATCTGTGCGGTTCCCGGGCGGCGAGGAACACCATGATGAGCCAGGCCGCCAGCGCGGCGGTGACGACCACCGCGATGACGGCGAGTGCTCCCCCGGAAAGTGCCGAGTCTGGATACATGGCGACCTCCCGCCCTTCCACGGCGACGGCGGCGGCGTTCCTGCCGCCCTTCGGGCCAGCGGCACGGCCGCTGGTCACGCAGCTCGTTCGGCGTAACCACTCTGGGCCGCACCGCCCCTCGCTGTTTTAAGCAATACAGCTTGTTAAAATAATCCTCACATGCCACCCTGCTTCGCAGCACGGGATGAGCGCGGGATGGATGTACCGGCGGGGCCCCCGGGCCCGGAACGGGCGGCTCAACGGGCGGCTCAGAGGGCGGCTCAGAGGGCGGCTCAGAGGGCGGCCGGCAGGCCGAAGGCCCTGCGGTGCCAGGATTTTATCAAGTAGTGTAGTAAATAATATTCGTGCCGCTGTCGGAGCGGTTATCCAAAGGGAGACGACATGACCATCACCGGAACCGAGGCCTACGAGGCCATGCGCACCCATCATCGGCTGCTCAGCGAGCAGGTCGGCGGCCGGGCTGCTGCCATCACGGAGGCGGTGAGTGCGGGCCGTTCGCATGACGTCGCGGTGGCCGACCTGATCGCGTACCTGGCCGAGGAGATACTGCCGCATGCGATGGCCGAGGAGGAGACGGTCTACCCCGCGGTCGTGGCGGCGTCCGCCGGCCTGATCGGCACCGTCAGCGAGATGGCCACCGAGCACGGCACGTTGTCCGCGGCGGCCGAGGCGCTGGCCGGCCTTGCCGACGGCACCGCCGCCGCCGAACAGGCACGGCAGATCGCTGACCTGTTCGCCGCGCACGCCGCCAAGGAGAACGACGTGCTGCTCCCGGCGTTGCTCGCCAACGATGACACGGACCTGGCGGCGCTGCTGGCGCAGATGCACCGGCGCACCGAGGAGATCGCCAAGACGGGCTGGGCCGGGAAGGAGGCCGCCCGGGATACGCAGGGGGCGCTGCTCGGGCTGCTCCTGGAGGCGGTACGGGAGCTGGCCCGGGCGGGCCAGGCGGACCTTGCCTGTCGGCTCGCCGCCGCAGCCTGGGCTGCGCTGCGAGAGGACCGGCCGGATCTCGCGGCCACGGTGACCGCGGCCCTGCACGGGCTGGCGCGCCGGGTCGACGCCGGGTCGGGCCCGGATGCCGGGGCGGCCCGCGTTCCGGAGACGGTGCCGGTTCCGGCTGAAGCTGCGGGCGGTCCCGAGCTCGACGTGCGGGCCCTGGCCCCCGCGCAACGCCACGAGACGATCCTCGCCAGCTACGGTGACCTCGACCCTGGCCAGGGTTTCGTCCTGGTCAATGACCATGACCCCAAGCCGCTGCGGTACCAGTTCGAGGCCGAGCACGCCGGCCAGTTCACCTGGGACTCCATCGAGGCCGGGCCCCGGGTGTGGCGGGTGCGGATCGGCCGGCCGGCGGCGGAGGCCCAGGGCCACCAGGCGGCCCCCTCCGGCCAGGGCGGGCCGGACGGAGGGAACGAGGAGCCGGACCTCGACGTGCGCCAGATAGCCCACTTCCAGCGACACGACACGATCTTCACCGCGTACCGCGCGCTCCAGCCTGGCGCCGGTTTCGTGCTGGTCAACGACCACGACCCGGTGCCGCTGCGGTATCAGTTCGAGGCCCAGTACCCGGGCGAGTTCACCTGGGACTACCTGGAGGCCGGGCCAAAGACCTGGCGGGTGCGCATCGGCCACCCGGCCTCCTAGCTCGGCCGGCCCTGAAGCATGCAGGCATCCGATGCACGCCCGGCAGCCGCGACCCGAAAGGCGGCCTGGCAGACGATCGAGGTCGCTGCCCCGTTCCGGCTTGACCTTGCCGTGTGGGCGCTGCGCCGCCGGGCGCACAACGCGGTAGACCGCTTCGACGGCGACGCCTACCGGCGCGTCTTCTGCCTGGCCGGCGAGCTGGACCTGGAGGCGCTCCACGGCGCTGGTGACGCCGCCGCGCGCGAGATCCTGCTGAGCCTGCCCGGCATCGGGCGCTGGAGCGCCGAGTACGTGCTGCTGCGCGGTCTCGCCCGGTATCACGTGCTGCCCGGCGACGACGTCGGGGCCCGCAACAACCTGCGCCGCCGCTTCGGTCTTACCCCGGACGCTGGGTACGACGAGGTGGCCGGGCTGTCCGAGCGGTGGTGGCCCTGCGCCGGGCTGGTCTATTTCCACCTGCTGCTCGACGCGCTCGCCGCCCGCGCCGATCTGGCCGATACCGCCGAGCAGGCGCAATGAGGCTGCCGTGGCGAGGTGCGCCGGGTGACTGGTGCGCGGTTGCGGGCGGCGGGCACGCCAGCGGCCCGGCCCGAGGGCCGGGCCGCATGTGCCCGGGATCCCCTAGTGCGCGGTGCGTGCTTGGCTCATGGCGAGCATGGCGAGGGCCGCCACGATGATGATCGCCCCGGACCAGATGTTGCTCCAGTACATCGACGCGGTGATGGAGACCTTCGCGTCCAGGATGAACGGTGAGATGATCAGCCAGATCCCGGCCAGCAGGCCGGCGGCCCGGAGGCTGTCCATGCTGCCAGCGCCGCTGATCACAAGAAGGCCCAGAACGAGCACGACGAGGCCGACGATCAGGTTGTTTGCGGTGGCATTGCCGCCGCGGGAGGCCTGCAAGGTCAGGAACCATGGCGAGATGGCGACCCACAGGCCGGTGAGCATGCTGGCCGTCGCGGCGAAGCGTGCCGGTCTGGCCAGGGGGCCCCGGCTGACCATGGGCACGGCCGCGGAGCGAGCAGTTGCCGGCTCGGTTCCGGCACCGTTGGCGGGAACCGCCTGGGGGCCGGCTGTGCGGTGCAGCGGGTGAACGTGCATTGTTGTCCTCCTTCTTCGGATGGCTCATGACCGCGGCAGGCCCAGGCCGAACTATCGTGTCACGATATAAATGCGCGCAGTACAGGCCGTGCTGGTGAACAGAACGGTGCGCTCCGGCAGCAGAGCACTTCGGGCCCCCAGGTCCTCGGCCCCAGCAAGGTCCACTTGATCCGGACAGTACGGCCGGCTGGCCCAGGCGGACGAGACCGAGGATGCCAGTGCTCTCGCCGCCCTGGCCTGGGAGCTCTATAGCCTCCTTGGGCTCGACGAGGCCGATCTGAATGCCCTCAGGGCCCGGCTTCGCCAGATCCTGCCAGGCCTGGATGGCACACAGCGTCACGACCCGCCCGCGCGCCGGTGATCGCCCAGCAGCCGCACGAGAACGTCCTCGCCCTCGATCCGGGCGCCGTAGACCGCAACCGCCCGGGTCGCCGGAGGGGAAAGGACCTGGCCTGTCGCCAGGTCGAAACGCGAGCCGTGCAGCCAGCACTCGATGGCGCCGTCGGCCACCTCGCCCTCGGACAAGGGCACGGCCTCGTGTGTGCACTCATCGCGCACCGCGCGCACCGTGCCGCCGGTGCGTACCAGGCATACCGGGGTATCCCCGATGTCCACGTGCACCGGGCTGTCCTCGCCGAGCTTGGCCAGGCTGCATGCACGCACCCAGCCACTGGCGCTCTCCGGTGTGCCTGGAACTGCGGTGGTCACCTGACGGCTGCCTCCCCTCACCCTGGCGTCGCGTTGCGGCGCTCCGCTTCATATTTACACTAGTCTATTGTCACAAATGCCGGACTGGGCGGCGGCTGCCTCCGTGAGTTCTCGGCGCACGGGGAAGACGCGCACGGAAGACACGCACGGGAAAGAAGATGCGCACGGGGAAGAGGCGGGGGGAGGAGGCGGAGGGCGGCGGCCCGCGCCTCTCCGCCTGGGGCAGCCGGTTCTTGACCGCAAGCTGCCTCTTTATTACAATTTAAATTGTGTTAAAGAACGGGAGGCGCCATGGCGGTCGTTGATGTGGGACACCACGGCTCGGCACGCCCAGCGGCGGGTGCATCCGCGAGCCGCAGCCTGGGCCTGACCGGGGAGCACCGCCAGCTGCTCACGCAGGTGGCAGTGCGCGCCGAGGGCTTGATGGCGGCTGCCCGGGCAGGTCGCTGGCCCGCGCGGGAACTGGAGGCACTGACCGGTTATCTCCGCGCGGAGATCATCCGGCAGGTCGCCAACGAGGAGACGCTGCTGTTTCCCGACTGCGACGATGTACCGGGTTTCAGCCGCCTCGTCCGCGACCACGCCCGCCTTCGGGCCGGCGTCGAAACACTGGAACTCATGGCCAGGAACGGCGGGGGATCGCTCGCGACGCTGGCCACGACGGTCAGGGATCTGCTCAGCCAGCTCGAATTTCATCTTGCCACAGAGGAGGCCGTCCTGGGCGCCGGCTGCGGCGGCGGCCGCGAGGCGCCGGCGACGACGGCCCTGGGCGCACACCCTCACGAGTGGTACCCGCTGACCGAGGGCCGGATCATCGAGCTTGACTCGCTCCCGGCCGGCCAGGCCCCCGATGCGGCCGCAGAGCGGCTGCTGCGGCTCGGCCATGGCGAGCATGTCGAACTGTGGTCGCACTGCGACCCGCTCCCCGTCTGGCAGCGGGCCGACGAACTCGCGCCGGGCCGTTACGGCTTCGTCTACCTGGAAGACGGCCCCGATCACTGGCGGGTCCTGGTTACCCAGCGCGAACAGTCGTGACGAGGCAGCGAACCTGGCGATATTCCCACGGCAGCTCGAGTGACAACACTTACTAGGAGGCGAGACAGTCATGGCAATTGCGGAACGGACGGCACAGACTATCTGGGAGGGCAGGCTGGCCGACGGCACAGGGACGATACAGCCGGCCAGCGGGGCCGTGGCCGGCCTGCCGGTGACCTGGGCGTCACGCACCACCGAACCTGGCGGGAAGACCAGCCCGGAGGAACTGGCCGCCGCAGCACACTCCTCCTGCTTCGCGATGGCGCTGGCGCTGCGCCTCGGCGAGCACGACGCGACCGCGGATCAGCTGACGGTCACCGCGACCGTGACCCTGGACGAGGTGGATGGCAAGCCCACGATCGTCTCCTCGGACCTGACGGTGCGCGGCCGGGTGCCGGGCATGGACGCCCGTGGCTTCCAGGAGGCTGTCGACGAGGCGGCCGCCCTGTGCCCGGTATCCCGGCTGTTCGCCGGGGCCAAGATCGGCGTGACCGCGGCGCTCGACCCGGCCGAATGACGGCAGCCGGGATCGCGGCGCCGGGACAGGCCGCCTCGGCCACCCTGGAGGGCTTCCTGGTCTTCGGCGCATCGGTCTGGGTCGGCGGGCTGGTCGCCATTTTCGTCGTGGCCAGAGTCGCCCAGCGGACGCTGCAGCCACGGGAACGGGTCGCGTTCTTCCGCGGGCTGGGCCGCGCTTACGGCCCGGTCGGCGGGGTCGCCCTGGCGCTGGCCCTCGGCTGCGGCGCCGCGCTGCTGGCTGGCCATGCCTGGGACGGCACGCTGATCGCGGCCACCGTCCTGGCGGTTTGCCTGGTCGGCGCCACGGCGGCAGGCGTGGTGCAGGCCCGGCGGATGACCCGTATCCGGCGGGCGGCGTTGCAGCAGCCCGACGCGAAGCTGTCGGCGAGCGTGCGACGGGGTGCCATCAGCGCGGGCGTGCTGCGGGCCGCGATAGCGGCGTTCAGCCTCGCGCTCATCGCTCTCGGCGTGCTGCTCACGCCGTGAGCACCGCGGCCGGTGCCCGGGCTGCCTTCCCGGTCTCCGCGACGGTGGCCTGACGATGATAAATACAGTTGATACAGGAATGATCGGCAATAATCGGCGGTGACTCGCGCTGCCGGGAAGGCTCGCCGTCTCGGCCAGACGGTGAGCATAGCGCCCCGGTCAGCCTGACGCCGCCGTGCCTCAGAGCAGGGAGCAGCCATGTACTTCACCGACCGGGGTATCGAGGAACTCCAGCAGCGCCGGGGAGAAGAGTCGGCGACGTTCGCCACCTTGGCCGCATATATGCGCCGCTTCGTGGACCTCAACCCGGAACACGAGGTCCCGGTCGACCGGCTCGCGACCTGGCTGGCCCGCCTGGACGACAGTGACGTCGACTGACTGGCTGCCGCGTCCGGATCATCCGGCCCGGCGGCAAGATCGATCCTTGCCGAATCCGCCGGCGAGCAACTGGGCGAGCAACGCCGGGCGCGCAGGGAGGATGACCATACGCCGCCTCCCTCCGCCGGGCCAGCCCGGCGGCCCAGGCGCATCGCGCCGGCCTGCGCACGTCATATATTTCTGCTCATCACTTGATTTATATCACCCGCCGGTGGCCGGGCTGCGTGTCGGGACAGGCCCTGCGCGCGACGGCCCGTAATCACCGGCGTGGCCCGGCTGGGCGGCCGGTGAGTGTCACCCCGGCTGAGGCCGCCCCAGCAGGCCGCGTCACGGAGCGCTCGAGCCTGGATGGCGCTGCACGTCGCTCCAGCCTGGCCGGACCTTCGCGCCCACGATCAGCAGGTCCCCGGCGTCGGGGAAGAGCACGGCGCTGGCGGCGGCCGCGAGCCATCGCACGAGCACTCGCGCGCAGCCGAACAGGGTGACCGCCAGGATGCCCGCCGCGGCCAGGAGCAGCAGGAACTCCTGCCGCCCGGGCGCCACCCAGCGCAGCACGCCTTCCCGCACGACCATCCGCCTGGCGAACTGGCGGTCGTCGGCGCGCAGTCCGTCTGCGATCTGGGACAGCTCACGCTGTTGGCTTGCCGGAAACATCGTCATCGGCTCCCTTCCGACCTCCGTGGCGACGATCCGGCGGCGGTTTACAGCGCGGCCCGAAACCCCTCGCGCGTGTGCCCCAGCTCCCAGCTACATCTCGGCGCGACGGCGGCGCGCTTTCCAATGCCGCCGGTCCCTTGTTAAAACTAGAGATCTAATAAATAATATCTCAATATTGCATCGCAAGGGAACCGGCGAGGAGTCAGCTTCGGCGCGGTGGTGCTGCGAGTTGGGACGTTGGGCCCGGCAGAGCCGGGGCGGTGCGGATGAACGTCTGTGCCAGCCCCGGCGGCGAGGAGTGCGTGAGGGCTGAAGCGGTCATGCCAGCCCGGATGGTCACAGCCTGCTGGCGCCGCTGCTGCCCGCGGGTGAGCCGGTGGAGGGCCTGCTGCGGCGCGCCATCGTCCACCACGGGAAAGGGAGGAAGTTCCGTGGGTGCGTTACCGGGCCCCGGCGCCGATCACTAGGGCTTTCGGGCGAGCCAGCATCCCGGCACAGCTAGTTTCAACTATAATAACTGTGAAAAAGTTAGGAAGTGCGGTCGGCCGTCCGACCGCCGAAGCGTGGTGCGGTAGCGCGCAACGCGCCGACCGCGTGCCGGAATGAAGGGAAGAAGCTTTGACCTACGTCATCGGCGAGCCGTGCATCGACGTCCTGGACCGTTCCTGCGTCGACGAATGCCCGGTCGACTGCATCTACGAGGGAGCCCGCTCGCTGTACATCCACCCCGACGAGTGCGTGGACTGCGGGGCATGCGAACCGGTCTGCCCGGTCGAGGCGATCTACTACGAGGACGACCTGCCATCCGATCTGGAGCCCTACCTGGACGACAACGCCCGGTTCTTCGCCGAGCCGCTGCCCGGCCGCGGCGAGCCGCTCGGCTCGCCCGGCGGCGCCGCGAGGGCCGGCGTCATCGGGGCGGATACCGAACTGGTCTCCTCTCACCCCAAGCGCGAGGCCGTCTCCTGATTCGCCAGCGCGGCGGCCCGTTCGGCCCGACGGGGGAAGAACGGATCCGGACCCTCGCTGCGGCAGGCCGCGCGCCGGCAACAGCCGCCGCCTTCCCGGGCCCGGCATCGCCGTGCCGGGCCCGGGAGGAAGGTACCGCAGCACAGCTCGGCGGCACACCCGTCTGCCCGTGACTTCACCGGGAGATCACTACTCACGAACGCCGCGTCTTCTGGCAATCCAGGTCCGGGCCGCTGCTCTTCGCGGCCCGGGGCGAGTGGGAAGAGTCCCGCTCATGCCCCGGATCACCAGACAGGACTGGGCGTGACAAGTCGCCGGGAGCGCCGGGCGACGGCCCGCCGGGCGCGGTCTGCGGCAGCCGCGGAGGCCGGCGCCCGGTGCGCCGGGAACGGATCACCAGCACCGCGGCCATGACCAGGAACAGCAAGATCGCAACCTCGTTGACCGAGCCCCCCCACTGCCACGCATCGATGTTTCCCGCCCAGTCCCCGCCGGCCAGGCGTAGCGCCAGCGAGACGTGCAGCAGCACCAGCGGGACGTACAGATACCACCGGTAGGGCAGCGGCCGGCCGAGCACCGACGGCACGATCACCGGGGCGTGCGCGAAGATCATCGACATGACGAACCCGAGGAAGATGGCGTGCAGTTCGGCGTCGTAGGCGGCCCCGTCGGACATCTGCCCAACGCCTGCCCACAGCCCGCCGGCCACCGCCAGCCACGCATAGCCGGTCAGCAGCGCGACGGCCATGTACCGCGTCACGCCGTGCCCGCGGATGGTGCGGCGGGCGACGTCGTACCGGGCCAGCCACGCTGCCAGGGCGATCAGCCCGGCCCCGGTGACCCGGATCCCGATGGGCACCGGCTCACCGGAGACGGCCCCGGCCGGGCCGGTGGCCAGGGAGGCCAGCAGTCCCGCGGCGAACAGGCCCGCGGCGCCGGCGAACAGCAGGCGGCCCAGCCGTGAGGTCCCGGTCATCCGCGACAGTTCCAGCCGCTCCCCGGCGATCGTCAGCACCAGGAACCCGGCCAGCCAGGGCACGAACCTGGAGATGTCCCAGCCAGCCAGCCACAGCCCGTCCGCCACGACCCAGCACACCGCCCCCGCGGTCAGCACCGCATTGTGCAGCGACGGCTGAATCCGGTGAACCGCGATGAAGATCGCCACCAGGACCAGGCCGCCGCAGCCCAGCAGCGCCTCG